>JANLWV010000161.1:0-8158 GCA_031364765.1 Vicinamibacteria bacterium | reverse complement strand
GAAATCCTGCCCGAAGGATTTGGCTTCCTCCGGGCGCCCGAGTACTGCTACCTGCCCGGCCCCGACGACATCTATGTCTCGCCTTCCCAGATCCGCAAGTTCAACCTGCGCACCGGCGACACCATCAGCGGCCAGATCAGGGCGCCCAAGCCCGACGAGCGTTACTTCGCCCTCATCAAGGTCGACGCGATCAACTTCGAGCCGCCCGATCTCACCCGCGACAAACCGCACTTCGATTCGCTGACCCCCCTGTATCCGCTGGAACGTCTCAAAATGGAGACCGGGCCCGAGCAGATCTCGAATCGCGTGCTCGATCTGGTAGCGCCTCTGGGGAAGGGCCAGCGGGCCTTGATTGTGGCCCCGCCGCGCACCGGCAAGACGATCCTGCTTCAACAGATCGCGAACGCGGTCACGCGGAATCATCCCGAAGTCGTCCTCATCGTTCTCCTCATCGACGAGCGCCCCGAGGAAGTGACCGACATGCAGCGCTCCGTTCAGGGCGAAGTCATTTCCTCCACCTTCGACGAAGCGGGCGAGCGTCATGTGCAGGTCGCGCGTATGGTGCTGGAGAAGGCGAAGCGGCTGGTCGAACAGCGCAAGGATGTCCTCATCCTTCTCGACTCGATCACGCGCCTGGCCCGGGCCTACAACACGGTGGCGCCGCAGTCGGGTCGCGTTCTCTCCGGAGGGGTCGACGCGAATGCTCTGCAGGAACCGAAGCGTTTTTTCGGGGCCGCGCGCGCGGTGGAGGAGGGGGGATCGCTCACCATCATCGCCTCGGCTCTGATCGAAACCGGCTCGCGCATGGACGAAGTCATCTTCGAGGAGTTCAAGGGAACGGGCAATGCGGAGATCGTTCTCTCCCGCAAGCTCACCGAGAAACGCATCTACCCGTCCATCGACATCGAGAAAACGGGGACCCGGAAAGAGGAACTTCTCGTCCCCAAGGACGAACTGAACCGCGTCTGGGTTCTTCGCAAGGTGCTCTCCGCGATGTCGCCGGTTGAAGCGATGGAGCTTCTAATCGAGCGTCTCTCGAAGAGCAAGTCCAACGCCGCGTTCCTGCAGGGTATGGGCAGCGGCGGCTAGGAGGGTCCTAGCGGGGTCTTGGCATGCCGGCGCGTCGGCGCTCGTCTTCGAGGGTGACGAGCGATTGCTTAAGTGCTTCCAGTTTCTTCTTGTCGCCTTCGATCCGGCCGGCCAGATCGGCGCGCGCCGGAGTGATGTTGATCATCGAGCCGAGATTCCGCTCGTTGGCGCTGATAGCGCCCTCAAGTTCCCTGATCTCATCCTGAGCCTGCTTGACCTTGTCGTTCCACTCCTTCTGGCGGTCGGCGGCGAGATCCTCAGGAGTCTTCTCCTTCTTGCCGCCAGCGGGAGGCGTCGCGGCCAAGGTGGAAAGCCCGGCCCCGGTGGCTGCGGCCGTGTCCGCCGTGCCGGTCCGGTCGCCCTCGGTGTACATCCTCGCCGGGCCTCCCATCGCGCGCAGCCTCGCCCGCCGTTGCTTCTCCTGTTTGGCGAGGTCCACGAGGCTCTGGGCATTTGCCGTCACCGATGTAGCCAGCGCGACCGCAGAAACGAGGCACAGCAGTTTCTTGATGTTCATGGGATGTCTCCTCCTGAAAGAGAACTGAACCGGGCCAGTATAGATCGCAACGAGGCTTCGGGCCGCGTGCTAATGTCCGCCCTTGACCGAGACGAACCAGCTAAGGCCATACAGGATCCTGGATGGAGCCTGAGCGGTCGAAGGCGATCCGAAACGCCAATGTCGCGGCATTCATGACGTTTGCCGCGTTTCTGGGCCTGGGTTTCGTCCTCCCGTTCCTGCCGCTCTTCGTGCAGGAACTTGGCGTCACGGACCCGAAAGACGCCGCCCAGTGGGCGGGATTTCTCATCGGCATCGGACCCCTGCTCGCCGGAATCCTGGCTCCCTTCTGGGGCGGTCTCGCGGACCTCTATGGATACAAACGGGTGGCGCTGCTTGCCCTCATAGCCCTCGGCCTCAGCCAGATCCTGGCTTCGCTGGCCCAGAGCCCGGCGCACGTCCTTGTCGCGCGCGCCCTCTCCGGGCTTTTTGGCGGCGTCGGCCCCCTTGGCCTGGCCATGGCCTCAAGCACTGCTCAAAAAGGCGGCGGATCGTCGATGTCCATAGGAAAAATCCAGGCCGCTCAGATTCTGGCCGCCGGTTTCGGGCCTCTCCTCGGTGGAGCTCTGGCCTCCTCTCTGGGGATCCGGGCCGCCTTCTGGGGCGCTGCGTTCGCCTGTCTGTTCGCCGCCTCGGTGGTTGGCGCCTTGTACCAGGATCAACCGGGAGCCCCCCGAGATTCAGGGTGGAGTGCGGTTCCCGCGGCGGTGACGACCCCTAAAGGCTTCTTCGCCGCCCTCGCGTTTGTGGTGTTCTTCGTGAATTTCGCGTCACGTTCCTTCACCCCGATTCTGCCCGCTCAGCTTGAGTCCTTCGGCGTGGCTCGGGAGGCGCTTGCCCTGAGCACAGGTTTTCTCATTTCCGTCTACTCGGTGGCCGCCGCCGCGTCGTCTTTTGGCTTCGGACGCCTGGCCGCGAAGAGCGATCCGGTGCGACTCATCAGTATCTCCTTGTTCTTCTCGCTCCTTTTCGCGGTGGCCCTGGCCAAGACGTCCACGTTCGAGGCGTTTCTGGGCGTTGCCCTGCTGTTCGGTCTGGTTTCGGGCGGCTCGCTGACTCTCGGCTACAGCATCGGGTCGCGGAGGTTCAGCGAGGCGGAGCGCGGCGCTTCTTTTGGAAAACTCTCGGGGGCAGCACTCGTGGGCGGCGCCGTGGCCCCGGCCATAGCCGCTTTTGTCGCCCGATGGTCGTTCGAGAACGTCTATTGGATGAACGCCCTCATCTACGCGGCGTTGATCGCCATAACACTTCTGTTTCTCCAGGGGTCAAAACCGCCGCCCGCCGCGAGCTAAGCGCCCCGTGCATGAATGGGGTGACGCACCGAGAACGCCGCCTACCTCCGCGGGGTTCCGGCGAGCGATGTCCGGTTTCGGCCCGTCTCCTTTGAGGCGTAGAGCGCCTCGTCGGCCGAATGGATGAGTTCCTCGGGACTCGAGTAGCCGAGATCGGTCGCCGACACGCCGCAACTTGCGGTGATTTTGATCGGCTCGTCGCCGACCTTGACCACACGCTCTGAAAGCGCCTTGCGAACGCGTTCGGCCATGCGGAACGCGGCCGGGCCGTCGGTGTCCGGCAGGATGACCGCGAACTCCTCGCCGCCGTACCGGGCGGCCAGATCGCCGCCTCGAACCTGCAACCGAATCTCCGCGGCGGCGGCTTGCAGAGCGACGTCGCCCACCGCATGGCCGTACGAATCGTTGAGCCGCTTGAAGTGGTCCAGGTCGATCATCAGCAGGGACAGGGGCTGTCCCGCGCGCCCGGCTTGGGACACCGCTCGCTCAAGCGCCTCATCGAAGGCTCGCCGGTTCAGGAGGTTGGTGAGACCATCATGCAGGGCCAGACTTCGATTGGCTTCCAGCAGTTCGATCAGGTCGATCGCGGCCGCCGCCTGGTTGGAGATCAGGGAGACCACCCGACCGACGCTGGCGTCGAACGCCGACGTTTCGCCGATCCCGACGAGTGCGCCTTGCAGTCGATTGCGAAAGCGCAGCGGATGCACCAGGAGCGTCTCGCCGGGAAGACCTCCGCCCGGCCTAAAGAGGGGGAGCCCGCGATCCTTTGGCGTGTCGATGCGGAGCGGCTCGGCCGGGCCGGTGAGGTACCACGCCATCCACGTCCGGTCGTAGACGGTGGTCCCAGCACCCATCCATTCCTCGAACTGCTCTGACATGCCGGGCAGGCCTTCGATGATCTCGCCGCGGAGGCGCACGATCCCGGCGCCGATGGTGCGTGGCGCCATGTCTTTGACCGCCCGGGTCACGAACCTGTGGATCTCCGGAACCTCGGTGACCAAGGCCAGACTCTGCGACGCGGAAGCCGCAGCCTCGAATTCCACTTCGCGCTCGGCGTGCGCCAGAGTCTCTCGCTCGGTCTCGACCACCTGTGCGATGAGACGGGCGAGTCTTTGCAGGATCGGCTCGGCTCCCGAGAGCGCCTGGCTTTCTTCGTGATCCACCACCAGTATGCCGCTGATAACACCGCGGACCAGCACCGGGACGGCCAGCAGCGTGCCGATGCGCATTTGCGTCTTGTAGTAGGGCAACGACCACAGCAGCGAACGGAAGTCGGTGGCATAGAACGCGCGGCCGCGATCGAGCACGAAGCCCACCGGGTCGGCGTCGAGCGGAAGAACCGCTTCGCCCCAGATGTCGTCGGGTCCGTCCTTGGCCCTCAAAAACGCCCCGCTTCGCGAATGATCGATGTCAAAGAACAAGGCAGCGTGCGCATGGTTGATTCCTCGAGCCAGTTCCAGGAAGGGCGCGAGCGTCCTGGTCAGATGAGCGGAACGATCGAGATCCCGAAGGGTGCGGGCTTCCTCGCTCAACCTGCTGAGAGTGAGACCGTCCTTGCGCCGCGGCGCGCCGTGGAAAGAGGCGCCGGGATCGCTCTCGGGGTCGAGAAAATCGGCGCCCTGCCGCATCTTGGTGATCACGTGACTTAACTCGACGCTGCGGGCCTTGATTCGCGCGAACGCAACCCCGGCCGAGAGAGCGGTTCCAAAAAGACCCAGCACCGCGGAAAACAAGTCCACCGCCGATCGCGTCCCGGTGGCCCCGGCCAGAAGCAGACCGGCTCCCACCCCCGAAGCCACCGTCCATCGCAACGACTCCGAACTGCTGATGAAGATCACCAGAATCGCCAGGGGGAGCCAGCCGGGAGCCGCCTTTGGCACAACCGCGATGCCCAGGCAGAGAAGCAGGGCGACCAGAATGTGTTGCGCCGCGCGTGCGAACCACGGCGCGCGGGGGAGAGGAACCACCAGAAGGCTCGCGAGCAGGGCGGTTGCGGTGATCAGAACGAAGACCGCCCCGATCGCGTTTGAGACCCTCAGCCGGGGAATAAGGGGAGCGGCGAGAAAGAGCGCCGACAGAACCAGCGACAGAACAAAGAGTCCGCGAGCGATGGCCGGAATCTTCGATCGCTGCGCGGCGCTTGCGTGCATCCCCCTCCTTGCCCCTGCCTGACTACTTTAGTTCGGGTCCGAGCACCAGCGCGTAGGAGACCAGGTCGTCTTCCGTGAGGCCGAGGTTATCGAGGTTGTGGTAGTAAGTGCGGATCTCGTCGGCGTGATCGTTCCTCGCCGCCCGCCGCTCCCGGATGTCCTTGATGAGTCGCAGGAGGGTCTGTACAAGCTTCGGATTGATATCGACGCCGGCGGCTTTGAGCCGGGTCTCATGCCGCCTCAACACCGCTTCCACCGCCACCGTGCCGGAATGCTTTCCGAACAGGAAGCGCAGATGACCGCCCACCGAGTCGGGCTCGATCACCTGATAGATCGCGGGATGGATGGTGATCCCGGCGGTGTGGATTCCGGTCTCGTGGGTGAAGACGTTGTGGCCGATGATGGGTTCGGTGGCGGCCACGGGCAGACCGCTCATCTGCTCCACTTTCAGTCGAAGCTGCGCCAGCATGTCGTACCGGAATCCCGGGATGGTCACGCCGTAAAGCTCCTTCAGGATCATGACCGTGGTGTGCAGGGCAGCGTTGCCCGCGCGTTCGCCGATGCCGTTCACCGTGACCGTCGGAATGGTGGCCCCGTGGTGCAGGGCGCGCACGGTGTTGTAGGCGGCGAGGCCGAAGTCGTTGTGAAAATGAATGACCAGAGGTTTGGTGGGGAAGGCGGCCACGATTTTCGGAATGTAGTAGTCGACTCCTTCCGGGGCAAAGAAACCGACGGTGTCCGGATACGCGTAGCGAGAGCCGCCCGCGTCGTAGCAGGCGCTCGCGAGTTCGATCAAATAGCCGACGTCTGCGCGTGACCCGTCCTCGGCTCCGAACTCGACGGTCTCGACTCCGCGACTGCGCGCATGCGCAATGGCCCTGGTCGACATCCTGATGTTCGCCTCCCGATAGAAGGAGACAGGAAGGTCGAGCCACTCTTCGCTCTTGCGACCCTCCAGGCCGAGCAGAGTCTTACCGATCTTGTACTTGAGGTGCAGATCGGAGCCCGACGTGAACACGAAGAACGAACAGTCGGACGGCTTCGCCCCCATCTCGGTCAGAGCATCGAGGGTGGCGTCGATGTCGTGGGCGTTCGAGCGGCACATGACCACGATCTCGCTCTTGATCCGGCCGGCCTTCTTGGCGTCGAGGATGTACTTGAGCGACTTGCGCTCGGACGGCGCTGCCGAAGGGAAGCCCACATCGAGCATGTGCACGCCCGCGTCTGAAAGCAAACACGCAAGTTCGAACTTCTGCTCGGGCGTGAAAGCGACGCCCGGGGTCTGTTCGCCGTCTCGAAGGGTTGTGTCGTAGAGCCGGATTTCGCTGGCGCGAGGGAAGGTGGTGCAGGCGGTGAACTGTCTGGGCGAGTGGATCAGTTGTTCAAGAGGTTCGCGCAGGTCAACCATGAAGATGCTCTCTCCGGGGCGGGGAAACGCCTGGGATGATAACTGTCATCCCCAGTTCTCTGGCGAACTTCGCGTACGTGAAACCGGCGATGACGTCGTAGACGAAGTGAACGACCATCGCCACGTATAGCGACCCGGAGACGGCGACGAGGGCGTGAAACGCCGCGGCGATGGTGGCGATGGCGAAGACGCTTCTGACCCCTTGAATGGCGTGGGCCAGCGCGAACGAGAGGACACTCAGAGTGAGGGCGACCGGCACGCTGCCCGTGAGAGTGGCCAGTAGAGCGGGCAGGACGCCGCGCCAGACGAGCTCCTCGCCGATCCCGGCGGACAACGACAGGGCCACCCACATCCGTCGCTCCCGGCGGTCGGCTGGTGCGAAGAGCCGCCAGGCTGGTTTGTTCTCTTCGACCGAGCGTCGCCAGTGAGGTCGCACGAGGGCGAGAGTCACCACGATAAAGAGGACTCCGGCGAGCCAGGCGCGGAGCGACGGCGTCCGCATCGGGAAGAGGTCGAGGCCCTCGACCAGCCCGGTCACGACCGCCAGGACACCGAGAATGATCTGCGGCATCAGCATGGCGTAAAACCGCAGGGCCAACGGGATCGACGCCATGGCGAGAGAACTCTCGCGGTTTCGGAGCACCGCTCCGGGAACAATGAAGGTCACGAAGAGGACAAACACCCAGCCGAGCACGGAAATGGGGCCGAAGGTCAAAGCGGACCTGCGCCGACGTTCGGAATTTGTACACTATTCAAGTGCGGCGGATTGTAGGCGACACCACGGAAATGCATCCAGCGACGTGCGAGTGGTTCGCTCGCCGCTTTGAAGCGCCGTCGCCTGCGCAAAGGCGGGCCTGGCCGCACATTCTCGCCGGGGAATCGACGCTTATCTCAGCGCCTACGGGATCCGGAAAGACTCTGGCCGCCTTCCTGTGCGCGATCGATCGGATGGTCTTTGATGGTTCCGAGAACGCGCCTGCCGAAACCGCAGGTCGCAAGGGCGGCAAGACCGGCCCGGCCACCCGCGGTGTGCGCATCCTCTATATCTCCCCGGTCAAGGCCCTCGCGAAGGATGTCGAGCGCAACCTGCAGGAACCTCTCGCGGGAATCTGTGCTCTGGCGAAGGAACGCGGTGATTTGTTTCGCGTGCCTCGCGTCGCCGTGCGGTCGGGCGACACGCCGCAGGCCGAACGTCAACGGATGCGGCGCGATCCGCCCGACATCCTCATCACCACTCCGGAGTCGCTCTTTCTGATTCTGACCTCAGACGCCCGGGAAATCCTGCGCAGCGTCGACACCGTGATCGTCGACGAGATTCACGCCATCGTCGGGACCAAGCGCGGCGCTCACCTGGCCCTTTCCATCGAACGTGTGATGAAGCTCGCCGGCAAGCCGATTCAGCGCATCGGTCTCTCGGCCACGTCGCGTCCCCTCGATCTGGTGGCGCGTTTCCTGGCTGGATCGAAAGGTCGCAAGGTCGAAATCATCGACGTCTCGGCGAAACGGGCGTTCGTTGTGTGGGTCGAGTCGGCGGTGCTCGACATGACGGCGCTGCCGAGAGAGACCATCGAAACGACGACGCCCGCCCACGACGGGGCCGACGTCGACACCGCAGCCTCCGAAAGCGGGCCCAAGGCGGCGCCTTCGATCTGGCCGGCCATCC
>JANLWV010000140.1:0-4952 GCA_031364765.1 Vicinamibacteria bacterium | reverse complement strand
GTTTCTGTACAACAGCCAATGGCGATGGGGGCGTCACAGATGGCCGTGGCCGGACTGACGCCGCCTGGAATCATGATGGGCGGCGCCGGCAAGTGGATGCTGGGCTACCGCTATTCGATCGACCGGATGGACGGCAATCTCGTGGGTACCAAGCGCATCAGCGACGCTGCGGTGTTGAGCCAGTTCATGGCGACCCCCACGGACATGACGATGCAAATGCATATGGGGATGGTTATGTATGCGCCGACCGACAAGCTCACGCTCATGGGGTTACTCCCCTATGTCCGCAAGGAAATGAACCACCTCACCGTCGAGGGCGATCCCTTCGCCGAGCGAACCAACGGGATTGGCGACATCGAACTGAGGGGTATCTATTCGCTCCACCAGACGAAGGCACCTCGTCAATGGTTTCTGTTGAATGGCGGTGTCGGCCTGCCTACAGGATCGATCGACGCGAAGCTGGACGGAATGCGGCTCGAGTATCCGATGCAGATCGGGTCTGGAACATTCTCATTGTTGCCCGGCATTACTTATCTGGGGCAAGCCTTACCCTGGGGTTGGGCCGCGGATTTCAGCTCAACCGTGCGGCTCGGCCGGAACGACAACGGTTATCGGCTCGGTGACCGTTACCAGTTGGGTGCTTCGATCACGCGACAACTGGGGAATTCGGTGAGCGTATCGGGAGGGGCTCGGGGCGAGATCTGGGGAAACATTCGCGGCTCGGATTCGCTACTCGATCCCGCGGACGAGCCCACGAAGGACCCGCATCTGCAGGGTGGGAAGCGGCTCAGTGTCTTGGGGGGCATCACTTTTCATCCCGAGAAGGGCATCCTCAAGAGCCAGCACTTTCATATCCAAGCAGAGGTGCCGTTCGTGCAATCGTTGGACGGTCCGCAACTACAAAGGAGCTGGATTTTCCGATTGGGTTGGCAACTGGAATTCGGGGGCCCAAAGACAACACTGACGATGAACCCAACGTAAAAGCAAACCAAACAACAGCGCCCACTCGGGCTAGTCCCAGCAATGCGATCGACGGCGTGGCGACCCAGTTCGAGCTCTCCGCGTCTCTCCCTTAATCCCGCGTTAATCAAACCGGCCTAAGCTCGGGACATGCGCGTGCTCGTCGTGGAAGACGACCCAAGACTTGCCTCGGTTCTGCGGCAGGGCCTCAAGGAGGAGGGCTACGGCGTTGATCTTGCCGTGGACGCCGCACAGGGTCTCGAGATGGCGATCGCCGCCGAGTACGACGCCATGCTGCTCGATGTGATGCTTCCGGGGCGAAGTGGCCTCGAGGTCCTTCGAGATTTGCGCGCCCGCGGCTCTCGTTTGCCCATCCTGGTGCTTAGCGCCCGGTCGGCTGTGGAAGATCGCATACGAGGCCTCGACCTGGGCGCCGACGACTATCTGAGCAAGCCGTTTGCGTTACAGGAACTGCTGGCGAGGTTGCGGGCCATCACGAGAAGGCCCGCGGTCGAGCCCAAAACCACGCTCAAGCTGGCAGATCTCGAGATGGACGTGGCGCGCCGCCAGGTTTCGCGCGCGGGTCGGCCGCTCGACCTGACCACCAAGGAGTTCGCCTTGCTCGAATACTTCCTGCGCAAGAAAGGCCTTCTGCTCACACGTTCGATGATCCTCGACCATGTCTGGGATTTCGATTATGACGGCGGATCGAATCTGGTCGAGGTGTATGTCAACTATCTGCGCCGCAAGACGGAACAGGATGGAGCACCCCGACTGATCCAGACCGTGCGGGGTGCTGGCTACATTCTCAAGGAGGGGGAGTGAGCAGCACGCTGCGCGTGCGACTCGCCCTCTGGCACGCCCTGGCGCTGTCCGTGATTCTCGCGGTGTTCGCCGCGCTGATCTACGGAGTGGTTCGGGATCAGTTGATCCGTCACCACGATGCGAATCTCATTGACACCGCGCGGGCGGTCGAGCGGACCCTTTCCCTCGAGGCGGACTGCGAGACCCTCACGGATTTTCAGCGCGCACAGCTCGAACGTCTCGGCCCGCTTGTGCTCGTTCACGAGGTCGGCGGCGAGCGTCGTGTTTTCTTCCGGTCGGAGGACAAGCGCGGCTTGAATGCCCTCATCGATTCGAAGCCGGATTCTGCTGCCATCACCGACGCCCGTTTCGAAACCATGGGGATGCCAGCGCTGCCGGTCCGCGTGTATTCAGAGCCCTACCGGTCGCGACGTGGCCGTGCCGGCTTGATCCAGATCGCGCAGGGACTGGGTGACGTACCGCTTCTGCTTTCCAGTCTTCGTTGGGCCTTCCTGCTCATGTCGCCGCTCGCCGTGGTCCTTGCGGCCCTTGGCGGCTACGGCCTGGCCAAGAGAGCCCTGGCGCCCGTGGCTGAAGTCACGCGTCTCGCCCAGGAGATTGAAGCGGGCAGCTTGAACCGACGATTGCCGCTTCCTCGTTCTCAAGATGAGATCGGGAGTCTGGTCACGACTCTGAACCAGATGATCGCCCGTCTCGAAGCGGCCTTCGAGGCGATGCGAAGGTTTACCGCCGACGCATCGCATGAACTCCGCGGTCCGCTCACCACCATGCGGGGCGCCATCGATGTGGTTTTGGCCCAGCCGCGTGAAGCGGCGGACTATCGCGAGACGCTCCTGTCCGTCGGCCAGGATGTGGACCGATTGCGGTCGATTACCGCCGACCTTCTCGTGCTGGCGCGGGCCGATGCGGGTCGGATCCCGATCGAGAGCGCTCCCGTTCGCCTCGATACCGTGGCGAGCGAGATCGCCGAGAGCATCGGCGGCGCCCTGGCTTCAGGGAGCGTTCAGGTTGCCGTGGAGGCGGCGACGCCGGTACTTGTGTCGGGCGACGAGCGCTGGTTGCGCCAACTTGTCTTTAACCTGGTCCACAACGCGGTGAAGTTTTCGGGGCCTTCCGCCCAGGGCAAACAGAAGGCGCTCGTGCGCGTGAACGTGATCGCCGAGGCTGGGCGAGGCCTCCTCTCCATTTCGGACAATGGACCCGGCATTCCAGCGGACAAGATCAGCCACGTCTTCGAGAGGTTCTATCGCGCTGATTCCGCCCGAACGCCCGGCGAGCAGGAGGGGTCCGGCCTGGGGCTTTCGATCGCGGCCTGGATCGCCTCGGCCCACCACGGCGAAATCCGGGCTGAGAATCGCGTCGAAGGCGGCTGCCGCTTTATCGTGAGCCTTCCCCTTGCGTCCGCTTGAGCCCAGAGGGTCACAGAGGAGAGACCAAATATGAAGAACGCCCGCATCCTGTTGTTCCTTTTGTGTAGCGGCCTGCTCGCGGGGACCAAGGGCGTCGCGGTCTCGTCCGCGCAGACGGCGCCGACCGGCCCGATACGAGATCTTGCCTCCCCGGCCTCTGATAACTCGGCATTCCCTCAACTCGCCGCCGATGGCAAGGGCGGCGTCTTCATGACGTGGCTCGAGACGCTTAAGGACGGCGCTGGCCATAGCCTGCGCCTGGCTCACCGCAAGGAGGGCGGCGCCTGGGAGGAACCCTCCACGGTTCACGAAGGGAAGGATTTCTGGCGGAATTGGGCCGACTATTCAGGACTCGGCGTTTTCGCGGACGGGTCGGTGATGGTTCATTGGCTGGCGCGAAGCGGCGAAGGAACGTACGACTACAACGTCAAGGCCCGCATCTCCCGCGACTCGGGTCGAACCTGGGGCGAGCCCCTCCTCGTGAACACCGACGGCAAGAAGGCCGAGCACGGCTTCGTCTCCTTCGCGGCGACCGAGAAGGGGATGGCCGTCATCTGGCTCGACGGGCGTGAGACGACGGGCAGCAGCCATGAAGGCGAGCACACCGCCGCCGGTGGCGGAACCATGACCCTCCGTTTCGCCGAGTTCCTGAGCGACGGAACGCGCATCCGCGAATCGTTGCTCGACCCGAAAGTGTGCGACTGCTGTCAGACCGCGGTGGTGAACACGTCCAAGGGCCTCCTCGCCGCGTATCGCGACCGGTCTGATGAAGAGTTCCGGGACATCTCCCTCGTCCGTCCCCTTGCGGAGAAGATCGAGCCACGCGAGTTTTCGAAGGACGGCTGGAAGATCAATGCCTGCCCGGTGAATGGCCCGGCTCTCGCTTCCCGCGGTGATACGGTAGCCGCAGCGTGGTTCACGATGGGCGGTCGAAAGGCGCGAGTCAGAGCGGCCCTGTCCAAGAACGGCGGCGATACGTTCTCACCTCCTATCGACGTCGACGACGGCTTCCCGCTCGGCCGTGTGGACATAGAGATTCTTCCTTCCGGCGAAACGCTGCTCTCCTGGCTCGGCCGCGGAGAGCAGGGCGCCTCGGAGATCAAGGCGGCGCTCATCGACCAGGTAGCAGTCCTCAGACCAGCGTTCAAGATCGCGACCACCTCCATGGCCCGCGCTTCCGGATTTCCCCGGCTCGAACTTTCGGGCCACGAAGTCGTGTTCGCCTGGACCGAGGTCCAGCCGGCGCCGTCAGAGAGGGCGACGGCGCCCCCCCCGTCGCGCGTGCGAACCAGCGTCATGAAATTGAACTGAAGCCAAAGGCCGGATGCCGCGGTCTGATGTCACACTTTGGGGCCGCGGCGCCTATACGTCCTGAAGCGGTCGATTGGCGACCGCCCTCCTTTGGAGAAATCAAAATGAAGAACGTACTTCGGGGCGCTCTGGCCCTGGTCGCCGTCGCCTTGCCGTCCCTCGCTCTGGCTGCCGAGCCGCTGAAAGCGGCCTGTTGCGCCCTCTGCCCGGCCTGCGGTTGCTGCTGAGTCAAGTTCGCTAGGAGTCCGTGGTGGAACTCTGGCGTGGCACCGAGGCGGACGATGGGCCCGGATGGCAAGGCGAGAGGAGCCCGAATATCGGGAATATTCGGGCGACGAGCAACGCCGCCAGCCGGGATGCAGCGTTCGCCGAATGCAGGCAGAGTTTCACCACGGGCTCCTAGGCTCCAGATTCACGTTCAAGCGCCCGACCACCCGTTCCAGATCG
>JANLWV010000113.1:0-4605 GCA_031364765.1 Vicinamibacteria bacterium | reverse complement strand
TATGTTCTCGCCGACGGCAACGACGGAAAGCCGGAAGTCATCCTGATCGGCACGGGGAGCGAGGTTTCGTTGTGCCTGCAGGCTCACGAACAACTGACAAAAGACGGGATCGCGAGCCGGGTAGTTAGCATGCCCTCCTGGGAGCTCTTCGAGCACCAGTCTCAGGAATACCGCGATCAGGTGCTGCCGCCCTCGGTCACGGCGCGCATTTCCGTGGAATTCGGCACCACGATGGGGTGGCGTCGGTACGTCGGCACGAAAGGCCGAGCCATCGGAATGAAGACCTTCGGCGCCTCCGCCCCCCTTCAGGAACTTCAGAAGAAGTTCGGTTTCAGGCTCGAGGACGTGGTCAACGCCGCCAAGGAACAGATCGCCGGATCGAGGAGCTAGCCCATGCGCATTGCGGTCGGATCCGATCACGCGGGTTTCCCGCTCAAGCAGGAGATCGCCGAAGCGCTCCGCAAAGAAGGACATGAAGTGGTCGATGTGGGAACCGATTCGACAGCGCCTGTCGACTATCCCGATTCAGCCGACGCGGTCGGACGGGCCGTCACCGCCGGCCGGGCCGAGCGAGCGGTGCTGGTCTGCGGCAGCGGAGTCGGCGCCTCGGTCGCCGCGAACAAGATCAAAGGCGTCCGCGCCGCGATCTGCCATGACGTCTACTCCGCCCACCAAGGCGTCGAACACGACGATATGAACGTCCTGGTTCTGGGCGGTCGCATCATCGGTCCCGCCCTCGCCGGCGAACTGGTCCGGGCGTTTGTGGGCGCTCGTTACACCGCCGAGCCGCGGCACGCACGAAGGCTCGCCAAGGTCATCGCCCTCGACAACCGCTAGATGTGGATTCTCATGACGTTGTTCACAAGTTGAGTGAGTCTTGAGATGGAACTCGTCCCTGCCCGCAAGTAGCCAATTTCAACCGTTGGGGCAACGGTGGCGTTGCTCGGGGTGCGGCTACCGGACCTCGAGCGCGTACGGAAGGCGGGCCCAGACCGTTCGGGACTGCTTGAGCAGTCGTTCACGCAGGCGGGCGGCGAGCGCCTCGGGCGATAGGCGGGCCCGAGCGGACATGTCGTCCCAGCCGTCGGCTTCCTCAAAAAACCGATCGAAGGCGCTTTTCTGCGCCGGGAAAATAACGACGGCCACATCCTGGCCTGCGGCGATCCTGGCCTTGTCCTTCGCGATGGAGAGGGCCTTTTCGAAGCCGCCGAGTTCGTCCACGAGCCCCACTCTTTTCGCTTCTTCCCCTATCCAGACCCGGCCCTGCGCGATTTCGTGCACGGCCTCCACGTCCATCTTTCGATTCTCGGCGACCAGACTGAGGAACCTGTCGTAGAACCGCGATGCGAGGCCCTCGACCTTCGCCTGATCCTCAAGGTTCCAGCGGCGCGAGGCGCTCGCGAACGACCCGCTCTTCCCGAAATCAACATAGTCGTTTGTGATGCCGAGCTTGTCGAACAGCCCCTTCAGGACGAACTTGCCGAGGTAGACGCCGATCGAACCCGTGATCGTGGTGGGGCCGGCGACAATCGCGGTGGCCGGCGCGGATACGTAGTAGCCACCGGACGCGGCGTAGTCGCCCATGCTCACGATGACCGGCTTCTCAGCCACCGTGTTCTCGACCTCCCGGGCAATCACGTCGGAGGCTGAGCCGGAACCGCCGGGCGAGTTGACGCGAAGGATCACCGCCTTCACCGAGTCGTCGTCCTTTGCACTTCTGAGCGCTTCCGCGATGGTCTCGGATCCGGCCACCGATCCCGACCCAAACCCCGCGTCCTGACTCTCTCCGGCGAGGATCTCGCCGTCGACAAAAATCAGCGCCAGCTTCGGCCGGGTATCGAAAGCTCCCCCCTGGTCACGAAAATCCCCGAGATGGCGATGAGTGTCGCCCGCCGAATCGAGGGCCTCCTCGGGGTAGTCCAGCTTGTCCACGAGCCCGGCATCCAGGGCCGAGGCGCCGTCGTAGGGTCCGGCGGAGATCATGGCTTCAATTTCCGCCTCCGTCTTTTTCCGCGACTTGGCCACCGCCGAGACATATTCGCGATAGAGGCTGCCCACCAGAGACTCCATCTGTTCGCGATGGACGGGCGTCAACTTCTTCTCGGTGTATTGGTTGGGCGCGTTTTTGTACTTCCCCATCGCCACGAACTGCGCCTCGACGCCAAGCTTGTCAAACGCCCCTCTCAGGAACATGACCTCGGCGGAGAAACCGTGGATCTCCAGAATGGCCTCGGGAAGCGCCACAATCTCATCGGCGACCGACGCCATGTAGTACTCCATGTTGCCGCAGTCTGCGAGGAAAGTCGTGAGCTTCTTGCCTTTCGATCGAACCCGAGCCAGGGCGTCGCGGACTTCCCGCGCTCGTGCCCACCCGAGGTCGGTCGCACCGATCCTTACAAAAACCGTGGTCAGGCTGGGCTCGCCGGCCGCTCGGTCAATGGCGCGGATGATGGCCGGAAAGGAAGGGGCCGGGCCTCCGGAAAATGCCATCTGAAAAGTGGGCGCGGGATTCTCAGCGAACGAACCGTCGAGCGAAATCGACAAAACGTGTGAACGAGAGTCTGACTTGCGGGCCGAAGCCGAAAGGCCCTGATGCTGAACAAAATAGGCGAGGCCCCCAAGGACGGCGGCGGTGAACGCAGCCACCAGAACGAGTCCCACGGCGATCCAAAAGAACCGTCTCCTGCGCGACATCGCCATGGATTAGTGTCCTGTTCTGTTTTCTGAGGCGTCGATCGGGTCTCGCTACGGCGAAGGCTCGATCCTAAAGGGTCGCGAGTGCGTCTATTTTCTGTCGCGCGTTCTGAGCATAGGGGCTCTGGGGATGGCGATTCACGAGATCGGTGTAGGCCCTGCGGGCTTCGAGTTTTTCACCCGCCGCCTCAAGAGATTCAGCGAGCCCGAAAAGAAGGTGATCCTTCGGCAGCCCGGAGGCCTCATCGGCAATCAGGGCTTTGTAGAAGGCTACGGCCTCCTTGCCTCGGCCTCCTAGAAGGACGATCTCGGCGATTCGAAGCCGGGCCACGGCCGGTTCGATTGCGGCTGGATCCCGGAGCGACGCTATCTCCTTAAGCGCCGCTTCCGCCTCCTTCGACTGGCCGAGTTCGGCGAGGCAGAGAGCCGAGTAGTAACGAGCGCGGCGGCCGGCCGGCATAGACCCGTAGCTTCGGGCGACTTCATCAAAGAGCGTCTTGGCCTTTTGGAACTTGTCGTTCGCGGTCTTGAATGTCTCCGTGGCGCTCGTGGCCGGAGTCGCCGGCGCGCTGACTTCGGCGTGGAAGACCTCGGTGGCTCGCGCGAAAGCGGATTCGGCCCGGGAGGCGCGAAACTTCTGCCCGTAGTAAAGGCCGAACAGGACCAGGAAGAGACCTACCACTGCGAGGGCCGGCTTCATCACCTCGGACTTGGTAAGAAAACCTCGGGCTTCCTGGAGCGCGTTGCCGATTTCATCGCGCCGAAGTTCGTTCTTGAGTTCCTTGTCCAAAGCCGATCACCTTAATGAGTTCGAAAATGTGGTGTGCCCGGAGGGACTTGAACCCCCAACCTTGAGCTTAGGATGCTCCTGCTCTATCCAGTTGAGCTACGGGCGCACGAGAGCGCGAGGGGTGAGTTTACCTGCCCTATGGGTCCGGCCGAGCATGGGTCGCTCTCATTCAGTAATGAAGGAGGCTCACCACAGTGTGAGAAGCGAGCCGGGACCTTCCCTTGAGGAAATCAAGCTCGATGAGGAACGCGAAGCCTGCCACCAGTCCCGCCGACCCGCTGACCAGGCGGCTGGCCGCTTCGGCGGTTCCCCCCGTGGCGAGCACGTCGTCGACGATGAGAGCGCTCTCGCCTTTGATCAAAGCGTCCTCATGCATTTCCAGCGCGTCTTCGCCATACTCTAGAGAGTAGCTCTCGCGAAGGGCGGCGCGTGGAAGTTTCTTCGGCTTTCGAATGGGCACAAAGCCGCACTGCCGGCGCTGCGCGAGGGCGGCGCCAAAAATGAAGCCACGGCTCTCGACCCCGATGACGCGGCTGTAATCGATCTCTCGGGTGAGGTGATCGAGCTGCTCAATGGCGGCTGCGAATGAAGGGCCGTCAGCCAGAAGCGGTGTGATGTCCCGATACAGTATCCCGGGCTTCGGAAAATCGGGCACATCGCGGATGAAGTCTTTGAGATTGAGAGTCATGCCAGCGGATTTTAGGGCCTGCCCCGATCTTTGCCCTTTCGCGATACGGCAACTAACGTAGGCGGATAATGATCAAGCGGGTGCGAAAGCGTCTTCGTTTTGCGCTCGGTCTCGGCTTGGGTCTCGGTCTCGCCACCGGCTCATCGGCGCAGACCGCACCCCACATAGTCGTGGTCGTGGCCGAGGGGACGGGTTTCCCGTTTGAAGACCCGTGGTTCTCAAAGTATCCAGCACTGCGCCGGCTGCGGATGAGCTCACGCCCTTTCGACTCGGCGTTCGCGACCGACGCGGCCTGGTCGAAGACGAACGAGTCGTTGCTGGGCGGTGTTCGCGGCCTGGGCGTGGCCAATCTGGTCGGAGCGCTCAAGACGCGAGGCTACATTTCCGTCTCGCTGACGCCCTCCGGATCCGGGCCGGGAGGCTTCGGTCGCTC
>JANLWV010000030.1:0-3549 GCA_031364765.1 Vicinamibacteria bacterium | reverse complement strand
GGCCAGTTCACCTCCTGGCTCTACACGATTGCGCGACGACTGTCTTTCAATGTCATCCGGGCCAGGCGAAGACGCCCTGAGGTCCCGCTCGACGCTGCTTACGACCGCCCGTCCTATTCGAATCCCGAGAAAACTCTTGAATTGAAAGAGGCGCATCGGGCTTTGAGGGGACTCCCCGATCGGCAAAGGAGAGCCCTGTGGCTCAAAGCGGTGGAGGGCCGGTCGTACCGGGAGATCGCGAAAACTCTTGACTGCTCGGAATCCGACGTGGCGAACGCCATCTTCCGGGGCCGCGAAACTCTGGCGCGTCTCCTCCGCGACTGAAAGATTTCGCCGCCCGCGGTGTTTCTCATCATTGAAGCATGGATTCTCCCTGTCTGATAGATGCTGAAACGCTGTCCCGTTTTCTAGACGGCGAGCTTCCGCCTTCGGAATACCGCAACCTCCAGGCCCATCTGCCCTCTTGCGCCGCCTGCGCGCTCCGGGTCGACCGGTTCCGTCTTGCCGATGCCGCCATGTCCGAGATTCTGGTTTCGATGGGCCCGAAGCCCGAAACGGGGAGACTCGCGGCCTCGTTGTCGGTGGCCGCGGCCCTTCTCGCGAGCCTCGCCACCAATGCGCTTCTGACCCCGAGAGATCAAGACGTGTCACCTCGCGGCCCCCGGCTTTCGGCGGCTCCTTCCGAGACCCTTACCTCTTTTTACGAGAAGGTGGCTCCGCCTCTGAGCCAGGAGTGATTCCGATGATGCGATTCAGATCCACCCTCGCCACCGTCCTGCTGGCCGTCCTGGTTGCGGTGGCGGCGACCCACGGCGTCCTCGCCTACCGGAGCCAGGTCCAGGCCACGTCCGACGATCCGTTTGAGGTTCTCAATCTGTCCGCCGAACAGAAGCAGAAGATTCACGAGGTCTCCATGGCGCACCATCCGAGTCTCCTCTCCCGCCAGTCGGCGGTCGATGCCAAGCGAGAGGAACTCGCGGAAATCCTGGCCGCGCCGGGCGCCCTCGATGAAGCGGCGGTCGCCCGCTCGCTGCAGGAGGTCTCCCGGCTCGAATCTGAGCTGGATCAGGAGGTGGCGAAAAACCTCATCGAACTGCGACCTCTGCTGACCGAAGCCCAACAGCGAACCCTCTTCCAGCACATTGAACTGCGACATCCCAGGAACGCCCGACCTAACCCCCGACCTAACCCCCGACCTAACCAAGGAAGACCTTGAGCCCCACATCCTCCCGCCTCGCCTTGGGCGCCGCCGCGCTGACTTTTCTGGTGGCCCTCCCCGGGGCCTCGGCCTCCATGCCACGGCTGATGGATCTCTACAACGCGCATCCACGCGCCCTGGCGCAGAACCGTGAGAAGTGCGTCATCTGTCATTTGAACGCGGATGGTTCGGGAAAACTGACGGCTTTCGGGCACAAATACGAGCAGGTGGGCCTCGAGTTCACCGAAGGCCTGGTGACGGAGTATCCGAATCTCTTCACTTCGGGCGACTCCTCTTCCGCCAAAGATGGGGCGGTCTCGAACGCACCCTCCAGTCCGGCGCCACCTTCGGAAACCAAGTCGGAAGGAGCCCCGGCCTGGACCGTGAATGCTTACTTCCGGGCCGAATGCCAGAACTGCCACGGAAAGCTGGGCGACGGTGATCCCCTCCAGGGGGTTCCCGCCTGGGCCACCAAGAAATGGCTGGACACACGCTCCGCGCAGAAGGCCGAGCTCGTGAACATCATTCTGAAAGGCAAGGACAGGATGATCGGCCACGCCGGGAAGATTACCGAACCCCAGGCCGTCGAGCTCTATCTGCTCATCCTTGAAATCGCGAAAAAGAACTCTTAGTCGCTGAACCGACTCGATCCGAAGCCGTCCAAAACCGAACCGAAGGAGACATTCCAATGCGTTCCATGCTCTTGACCCTGACCCTTCTGGGTGCTTCCGCCATGGCCCCCGCTCAGCCCATCAACCTTCAGGATTACTACCCAACCGGCGAGGGAGATTCGTGGACCTATCAATTCCACGCCTACCAGCCCGATGGGCAGGTGAACTACACCACCAAGACGTTCACCATCAAAGGTGAGCTGGACATGCCGGACGGAACCAAGGCCAAGAGGCTCATCGATCAGAGGGGCTGGTACTACATTTTCCGCATCGAGGGGGACAAGTATCTGCACTACGGAGAGGAAGAGGACAAGGGCCTGGTGACCAACGATCCTCCCTTCGAGTTCTATAACTCCCGCAACGCCTTCGGAAAGACCTACCAGAACGCCCACAAGATCTCCGATGGCACGGTGCGGGGCAGCGAAGTCGTACTCAACGGCTATGAGTCGATTTCGACACCGGCCGGCGAGTTCAAGGACTGTCTGAAAGCGACATTCACGTACATCAATCCCGGTGGATCCACATTCACCTCGGCTACCTGGATGGCGAAGGGTATTGGCCCGGTCAAGAAGGAGTTCACGATCTACTCCCCGAAGGCGGGTCAGACGCTCCGTTTCGACCGCGAACTCATTTCCGCGAAGATCGGCGGGAAGGCGATTGGCTCCATGGTCACGGCTGACATCGGCCCTTACTTCCCGTTCTACCAGGCCGACGAATGGACCTACGAATGGACCTACGTTACGGCGGACGGCCAGAAGCGAACCGAAGACCGCACGCGATCGTTTGCGGGCACCGACTTCGCGGGTCGCACCGCTGCCTACAAGCTTGTCGACAACAAGGGCAGCTACCAGCTCTACACCTACGACCCGGCGAACGGCATTCAGATGCATTCGAGCTTCGAGAATCGTCCGGGCGGCCAGATCCTTTCCTACCAGCCGGCCGTTTCGATCGTCCGGGCCAATCAGGTCTTCGGCCGCGACTACAAGTGGAGCGAGCCCATGGTGGATCAACCTGAAGGCACGACCGACCGCACGAAGCGACTTCAGAAATGGACCTCGCGTGTTGACGGCATTGAAACTCTGGAAACGCCCATGGGGACATTCGAAGTTCTGAAGGCGACGCTCTCGTGGGAGACCTCCAAGTCGCTCTCTACCCAGACCTACTACTTTGCCAAGGGTGTCGGGATCGTGGGCATGGACTATAGCCACGTCGACTCGATGACGGGGAAGCGAGGCATCGCGCTCACCTCCCGTCTCAAGAAGGCGAAACTTCAGGGTGACCTCATCCAGAAGGTGGCGGACGTCGAGCCGCATCTCGCGAACCGGGCGAACCAGAAGGCAGCGGAACTTGCCGACGACCCCGAGGCGCGCGCCATTTTCCGCGCCGCCTCCGAAAATCGGTACATCTGGGACAACGGTTTTCCCGGACTGACCGCGGATCTCGAGATCATCAACCTGGGCAAACCGCCGGTCATGGCGAAGGTGTCGATCGACAAGAACCTGACCCTCGACTTCGATTGTCCGAAGTGCGATGGCACGCTTCGCTCGGAGGCCAAGGCGTACGTTTCTCAGTTCGTGACCCACCGCGCCGCGGAGTCCTTCGAAGACAAGTACGGTGTCGGGAAGGCTGGGTTCAAGATGGTCAACAACAAGCGTCCCGATGGCATGGTCGAAGTGAAGG
>JANLWV010000011.1:0-12794 GCA_031364765.1 Vicinamibacteria bacterium | reverse complement strand
GAGTTCAAGGCGCTTCAGACGGGGAAGCGCGCCTCCGCCGACACCGGCATCGTGCTGGGACGCCGTTTTGGTTTCCTGACCGTCGTGGCCACAAGGCCCGGATCTCCCGCGCGAAAGTCCGGGATCAAGGCTGGCGACTTCATCAAGACGATCGACGGCAGGCACACCCATGGTCTGACCGTGGTCAGGGGTGAGCGACTCCTGGAGGGCGAACCCGGCACGACCGCGCTCGTGGCCATATTCAAGTCGGGAACGGACGCCGTGGAAAGCGCTCTGGTAAGGGAAAGATCCGTCCCCAGTCTTCCCGTGTCCCGCCTTCTTGAGGGCGGTGTCGGCTACATTGCCGTGGCGGACATGAGCGACGGTGTGGCGAGCACCCTCAAGAGAGCGATCGCCGCCCTTTTGGCTCAGGGCGCCCACTCTCTGGTTCTGGATCTGCGAAGCTCCGCCACCGGACCCTTGAACAACGCGGTCGCCCTCGTTGAGTTGTTCATCAAAGGAGGTGTTGTGGCCAAGGTGGCCTCGCGAAGCGGTCCCGAACAGACCCTGGTGGCGAGCGAAATTTCGCGCGCCTACACGGGCCCGCTCGCGATCCTGGTCGATAGAGGCACAGCAGGTGCTTCCGAGATCGCCGCCGGGTGTCTTCTTGACGCGGATCGCGCGAGTCTGTTTGGTGAGAACACTTTCGGGCGCGCGGGGATCCAGAAGCCGATACCCCTCGAGAGCGGAGGCGGACTGCTTCTCACCGTCTCGCGTTACCTGACCCCGAAAGGTCAGCCCATCAACGGCAAGGGTCTGACCCCGAAGACGCTGGTTCGAAATCCCGAGTCTGTCGATTCCTTCGGCGCACCCGGCCAGGACCCGGTCCTCGACAAGGCGATCGAATCGTTGAAAGCGATGGCTCAGAAAGCGGCGGCTTAGCTGACCCTACGAATTCCCGCCATCAAGGTGCTCCTTCTTCCCAAAGACACGAACGCCTACGGAACCATATTCGGCGGGGTGATCCTTTCGAACATCGACCTCGCTTCCGCGGTGGAAGCGAGGAAGGCCGGCGCGCACCGGTACGTCACGAAGGCGATGCACGCGGTCGAGTTTCATGCGCCGGTGTTTCTGGGCGACATCGTGAACTTTTTCACCGAAACAACGAGAATCGGCCGGACGTCCATCACCGTCAAAGTGAGCGTTGAAGCCGAGCGGTGGGGAGCGGGGGAAGGCGAACGGGTTCAGGTCACGGAGGCCGAGGTCGTCCTCGTCGCGGTTGACAACCAGGGCCATCCCACGCCGATTCGGCCTGAGGTCGCTCCAGACTCGTGACGAAACGGATCCGCGTCGGCATCCTTTTGGGCGGCGCCTCCGACGAACGCGAGATCTCGCTCGCGTCGGGTCTGATGATCGCGGAGAACCTACCCAAGGATCGATACGAAGCCCGGCTCCTCGACCCTCTGGCCCTCATGGCCCGGCATCCGGGACTCCGGCCGGCCCTCCGCGACCAGGCGATCGCCCTCCTGGAGTCGAGACCACGCCGAGCGCTTCCGTTCCGCGAAGGGCTCTCGCCTCTCATGCGGGATCAGGTTGATCGCGCTGAAACTCTGGCCGAGTCGGCATCGCAGGCCCTGGCGAGCGAGGGGAAGCGGGGAATTGACGTCGTCTTTCTGGCCCTCCATGGGAAGTACGGTGAAGACGGGACCATCCAGGGGTTTCTCGAAATGATCGGGACACCGTATACGGGCTCCGGCGTCCTCGCGTCCGCGCTCGCGATGGACAAGGTGATGGCGAAGAGGGTTATGGCCGCCGAGGGAATCCCGGTGCCCAAGGGCATGCACATCTCGCGCACGGAGTTGGCCCGCGAGGGTTCCGTGGCGATTGAGCGAGCCAACACCCTGCTTCCCGCGGTGGTGAAGCCGTCGAAGCAGGGGTCGAGCGTCGGTATGTCTCTGGTCGACTCAAAGGACGCGATGGAGGCCGCCGTTCGCCTCGCCCTCAATCACGACGACGAAGTGCTCATCGAGGAGCGGGTGTTCGGCACGGAGATCACCGTGGGCGTACTCGGTGTTCTGGGCAGCTCGGAAGCGCAGGCTCTCCCCGTGGTGGAGATTGTTCCCAAGCGGGAGTTTTTCGATTACCAGGCGAAGTACGACCCCGATCAGTGCGATGAGATCTGTCCCGCGAGGATCTCCGAAGTGGCGACCCGAAACGCGCAGGCCCTGGCCGTGCGCGCGCACCGCAGCCTTTCATGCCGCGGGTACTCTCGAACCGACATGATCCTTGGTCCCAAGGGCGCCGTGGTTCTGGAGGTCAACACCCTGCCTGGGATGACCATGAATTCCCTGCTGCCGAAAGCCGCAGCCGCGGCAGGGATTCCGTTTCCCGAACTGCTGCACCGAATCCTCAGCCTGGCGCTCGAACCCCAGGTGTGACGCGGTACCTATCGAAACGTCACCGACTTGTCGAACTGATTGTAGAAACGCACCGCCACGCTGAGGCTCGTCTCCTCGCCGGTGAGAGAGATTCTTGTCGAACCCTCCATCCGTTGCTGATCGAGCCCCGGATCGGTGGCGACGACCAGAGTGATCTCCCGAGCCGAAAGCGGCACGTCGTCCACCGCGATGTTCTCGACTCGCTTCCAACGAGCGAACGAGTTGGCGCCCGTGAACCGGATGACGAAATCCCGGTAGGGCCGGTTGTCGACCAGGACCTGGGCATAGAGCGCGCCGATCTGCGCCCCCGTGGAAGGTTGTGAGGCCTCCACCTCAAGGTTGATGCGGGTGCGTGTCGGCCGCGGTTTTTGGGCAGCGACCGGTCGCTCGTCGGCGGCTGGGGCGGGGCGGTCATCGGGTGCGGCGCCACCAAGTTGACGTCGAGTCGCGGCAAGAGCCGCCATGCGTTCCCGTCGATTCAAGCGGTCTTGGTCTATCAGCGCCCTTCTTTGCGCGAGAGTCGGGGGTTCACGGATTCCTGGAGCCTGTGCTCCGGGGGTCGTGGCTTGTGGCGGTTGCGCCACCAGCGGCGCCTGAGTTGTCTCCGGCAGCGGCCTTTCGGCTACCGCGACCAACGGTGCGACTGGCATGCTTGGGACGGCGAGAGGAGGAGGCGAGGGAGCCGCGGTCTCCGCGGTCCTGGTCGACTGGAAGTACGTGAACCCCAGATACGTAAGCGCCGCACCCACGAGAGCGAGGGCCACGAGCAC
This sequence comes from Vicinamibacteria bacterium, assembly GCA_031364765.1. Classification (GTDB taxonomy): domain Bacteria; phylum Acidobacteriota; class Vicinamibacteria; order Fen-336; family JAGNNV01; genus JAGNNV01. Next base: position 9,607 of record JANLWV010000011.1, on the reverse strand, counting down.
CGCAGCCGCGACCCCCACCCCGGAACCGGCGCGCCCTTTGGACGGCGCCGGCTTGGCGCCCACCTCGGTCGGGTCCAAAACCGTCCGGCCCGCGACCGTCTTGCTCGGGGCCCGAAGGCCCGGCCCCGTCATGTCCTGAATTGTCTCTTCGCTGATCATGGCCATCGCCGAAGTGGCGTCGACCGCTCCGGCCGATGTGGTGGCGGTGGAAATGGCGCGGGCGAAGGCGCTGGCGCTGGGCCAGCGAGCTGCCGGGTCCTTGGCGGTAGCGCGCAGGATGGCGCGCGTCACTTCCTCGCGGACTTCCGAGACCGGAGGCAATGGCATGGGCTCGCTCGCCTGCTTCATCAGCACGGCTACCGGCGTGTCGGCGGAGAACGGGACACGTCCGGTGAAAAGCTCGTAGGCGACGATGCCCAGCGCATAGATATCGATCGATTTGTCAATCGACTTGCCCAGAGCCTGTTCAGGCGCCATGTACTGGGGCGTTCCCGTGATCATGCCGGTCTGAGTCATGTGGGCGGTCGCTTCGACCATCTTGGCGATACCGAAGTCGGCGAGGTAGACGCGGCCGGCATCGTCTAGCAGGACATTTTGCGGCTTGACGTCGCGATGGATGACGCCAGCGCCATGCGCATAGTCGAGAGCGTCCGCGACATCCTTGAGGATGCGCGCGCTCTCGGAGGGCGCCAGTCGTCCGCGTTTGATTCTTTGCGACAAGGATCCGCCGGAGATCAACCGCATGGCCATCCAGGGCGTGCCCGATGGAGCGTCGATGTCGTAGGCGAAGATCGGGATGATCTGAGGGTGTTCCAGACGGGCGACGGTCTGGGCCTCCCGCCGGAACCGCTCTGCGAATGTGGGGTCGTGCAGGAACTCCGGAGGCAGGACCTTGAGGGCCACATACCGGTCGAGAGAGGCCTCGTAGGCCTTGAACACGCTCGCCATTCCGCCGCGCCCGACGGGCTCGATGATGCGATAGGGACCGACGTTGCTGCCAGCGGTAAGCGTCATGTCAAAAGACTACACCGCTGCGCCGCAGTCCGCGCCGGCAAGGCTTCGTTTGAACATTCGCTTTAATTTCGCCTATACTCTCCGTCCGTGAACCCCACCCCCCGCCAAAAACAGATCCTCGATTTCGTCACCCGTTCGATCGACCGTCGCGGCTTTGCTCCTTCGATTCAGGAAATCTGCGACCATTTCGATCTCGCCTCCACGGCGACCGTCCACAAGCACCTCAAGAATCTGGCCGCCCGTGGGCTTCTGACCCGGGAGTCCCATAGGTCCAGGGCTCTTGAGGTTCCGAGTCCGAGCGCAGGTCCTTCCGCCGAGATTCCGCTTCTCGGCCGCGTGGCGGCCGGTGTTCCCATCGAAGCGATCTCAAATCCCGACTCCGTTTCAGTCCCCGCCGACTGGCTCGGCCGTGGGGAGAGGTACGCGCTTCGCGTGCGGGGCGATTCGATGATCGACGCGCACATCGAAGATGGCGACATCGTCGTGGTCGAACGCAAAGAGGCGGCGCGGGATGGCGACACCGTTATCGCTCTGGTGGACGATTCCGAGGCGACCCTCAAGATTTTCCGGTCTCAGGCCGATGGCCGGATCCGGCTCGAGCCGCGAAACGAGGCGCTCAAGCCGATGGTGTTTGACGCCTTTCGGGTCAGGATTCAGGGCGTCGTGAAAGGCGTGCTGCGACGCTACGATCGTCGCTCCTGAGTACCGGGGCTTACGGAATCGTCACGCGGGTGACGCCGCCTTCGGTGATCTCGAACGTCTTGTCGAGGCCGCCCTCAAGGGCCAGACAATAGCGACCCGGGGCCAGGTTCTCCAGGCGTTCCGTCAACCGCGAGAGGCGGAACGGTTGCGGAAGCTGAAACGAATCCAAGAACGGGGGTCCAGACCTCCGATGGCTGAAAGGCCGCCTTGTAGTTCATCTTTCTGGAGTCGCCGAGCCAGTACCCCAGATAAACGTTGTCGAGGCCCCGCCTTCGGGCTTCCTCAACCAAGGTGAGGATGCCGAAGGTGCCGAGGGACCGCCGGGCGGATTCTTCGGGGTCGTAATAGCAGTAGACCGCGGACAGGGAGCGGGGTTCGCGGTCAACCACCGAAACCGCGAGCAGCTTGCCCGAACCATCGCGGAAAACAACATCCTCGGTGTTAACGCACGACGTGTAGAGGAAGCCCTCAAACTCCTCTCGAGATCCATCCATGGCATCGTCGTCTGGAGATTGGGACGTGTGACGAGCCTGGAGGTATCTCCGATACAGCGCGTGTTTCTCATCCGTCGGTTCCGCGGGTTCGATGGCGACGAGCAGGTCGTGGTTCCGGCCGAGGCACCGCCTCTGGGCCCGGTTCAACTCAAAGACGCCGACCGGGATCCGGATCATTCGACAGTCGGAGCAGTTGCGACAGTCGGGCCGATAGACCACCGAACCGTTCCGGCGGAAGTTCACTTGCATCAAAGAGTCGTAAAGGCCATCGGGCAAGGGGCGATCGCAGTCGAAACCCGAAAAACGCGCAGCCCGGCCTCGCACGTAGGGGCAGGGAAATTCGGCGCCGGTCTGGCAGAGCGTCGAGGCGATCATTCGGGCGATCAGAGAGTAGTCGGGCCGCATGGAGGTCAGATTCTCGCACTGGTTGTTAAGATCCCTTCCACAAAACCCCAGGGGGCTCTTCCATGCGCATTGGTGTCCTTCGCGGACGCGAAAACTCGTTTCCCGACGCCTTCATCGGCAAAGTCAATTCCATGGGGCGGGGTGTCTTCGCCGAGCAGATTCAACTCGGGGGCACGAAACTGAACGAGCCCGTGCCGTATCGGGTCGTCCTGGATCGCATAGGCCATGAGGTTCCTTACTATTCGGTGTACCTGAAGATGGCGGCCCTCCAGGGCACGTACGCCATCAATAACACGTTCTGGAGAAACGCCGACGACAAGTTTTTCGGTTACGCCATCGCGGAAAAGCTGGGCATCGCCGAACCGAAAACCGTCGTCCTTCCGAACCATCAGTACGTTGACGACGTGAACGAGCTCAGCCTTCGCAATCTCTGGCCCATCGATTTTCAGATGTATGCCGACTACGTGGGCTTCCCCTGCTTCATGAAGCCGGCGTTTGGCGGTGGCTGGAAGGACGTCAACAAGCTCAACAACATGGAAGAGCTGATGCATCACTACCAGGCGAGCGGCCAGAAGACGATGATGTTGCAACAGGCCGTCACCTGGGACATCTACATCCGAATCCCTACGATCGGCCGCCAGCATGTCCGTGCCATCCAATACGACCCCGCACCGGGGGGCCAGGGCGGCTACAACCAGGACTACGACGCCATCCCCGCGCGCATCCGCGACGAAGCCGAGGAACTGTCTTTGCGTTTCAACAAGGCCCTCGGGTACGACATGAACGCGATCGAACTTGCCTACAAGGACGGCCGGTACTACGGCATCGACCTCACGAACTACACGCCCGACCTCGACTACCGGTCTTTGAAGGACGCGCACTTTCCGTGGGCGGTCGAGAAGATGGCGGAGTTCGCGGTGGAGAAAGCACTTTCGGGCGAGGGCACACCGCAGCCTCCAACCGCCGCCAGCCTCATGGTTCGCTGACCAGGCCGCATAAGATCAACCCATGACTTTCGACATCGACCTTCCTGACTTGCGCGTGCGGCCCGGGAGCCGCGTGCGCCTCAAGTCCATCGACACCGATTCCACCGGTTCCTACGAATCGAAGGAAACGGCGCAGAAACACCTTCGCAAGGGAGTTGAGGAACTGCGCCGAATGCAGGAAATCCTCTACGCCCAGGATCAGCAGGCCCTGCTGCTCGTTTTTCAGGCCATGGATGGGGCGGGCAAGGACTCGACGATCGAGCACGTGATGTCCGGCGTGAATCCCCAGGGCTGCCAGGTTTTCTCGTTCAAGTCGCCCTCTTCGGAGGATCTCGACCATGATTTCCTCTGGCGCACCGCCAAATGCCTGCCGGAACGGGGGCGTATCGGCATCTTCAACCGCTCGTACTATGAAGAGACCCTCGTGGTTCGGGTGCATCCGGAGTTTCTCGATAAGCAGCGGCTGCCTCGCGACCTCGCCACCGATCGGATCTGGGACCAGCGGTTCGAAGACATAAGGAACTGGGAGAAGTACCTCACCCGCAACGGGACAGTCGTCCGCAAGTTCTTCCTTCACGTGTCGAAGGACGAGCAGAAGAAGCGGTTCCTGGCGCGACTCGAAGAGCCTGAGAAGAACTGGAAATTCCAGGCCGGAGATGTAAAGGAACGGGCGCTGTGGGATGAATACCAGCGCGCCTACGAAGACATGCTTGGCGCCACCAGCACGGCCGCATCACCCTGGCACATCATTCCCGCGGACCACAAGTGGTTCGCCCGGCTGGCGGTGGCGGACATCGTCATCGACACGCTGCGCTCCATGAAGCTGCACTACCCGAAACTTTCGAAGGAAACCAAGGCCGGACTCGAGGGGGCCAAACAGTCCTTGGAGAACGAGTAGGTTCCATGGAAGGAAGCCTTGCGGGCTCGCCCGATGAACGAATCATCCGTGCCGCGGAGAGCGTTATCGACGAGGCGGTCGATTTCACCCGCGAACTGATTCGAATTCCCACCGTCAACCCGCCCGGGGACTTCTACGAGGACGGAGCCCGTTGCATCGGGCGGTGGTTGAACCGCGCGGGCTTCACCTCGGAATACATCGCCGCCCTTGGCCTGCCCGAACACACCCCGAAACATCCCCGTCTCAACGTGATCGGTCGGCGGGAGGGCGTTCGCCCGGGCAAGACGCTGCACCTGAACGGCCACTTCGACGTGGTGCCCGCCGGTCGCGGCTGGACGAAGGATCCCTTCGGCGCGGAAATCGCGGAGGGCCGGATCTACGGCCGCGGGGCCTGCGACATGAAGGCGGGCATCGCCGCCGCGGTCTTTGCCGCGGAAACGCTTCGCCGCGCCGGCGTCGAAACCAACGGCGCCCTCGAGATCAGCGGCACTGTCGATGAAGAAAGCGGCGGCTACGCGGGCGTCGCCTATCTGTGCCAGAGCGGTCGCGTGACCTCTGCAAACACCCACTTCGCCATCATCCCCGAGCCCCTGAATGTCGATCGGATCTGCGTCGGTCACCGCGGGGTCTATTGGTTCGACGTCGTGACCCACGGCCGGATCGCGCACGGATCCATGCCCTACCTCGGCCACAGCGCCATTGACGACGTGGGGGTAATTCTCGAAGCGATTCGCACGGAGCTTCAGCCTGAACTGGCGAAGCGTTTGACCAAAGTCCCGGTGGTTCCGGAGCGGTCGCGGCGGGCCACCCTCAACGTCAACACCGTAAGCGGCGGGCAGGTGGGCGAAGAGGTGCAGAGCCCTTGTGTGGCGGATCGCGCCCACGCCATTTTTGATCGACGATTCCTGCTCGAAGAGGGTTTCGAGGCGACCAAGGCCGAGATCCAGCGGCTCCTCGAGTCCGTGGCGGCGCGCGTCCCCGGCCTTCGTTATGACCTGATCGATCGCATGGTGGTTTTTCCGACCGCCACCCCGGAGAACTCCCCCGTGACCCAGTCGTTGCAGGCCGCCATCTTCCGCGTTCTCAACCGGGAAGCGCAGATCATCGCCAGTCCGGGGACGTACGACCAGAAGCACTTCGATCGTATCGGTCACATTCCGCATACCGTGGCCTACGGTCCCGGCGTTCTGGATCTTGCCCATCAGCCGGACGAATGGGTCGCCATCGAAGACCTGAAGGACAGCATCGCCGTTCTGGCGATTGCCGCCGCCAAACTCTTGAACAACTAGGGGGGACCTTCGGCGTCCCTTTTCGAGAGGACACGGCACCATCGATTGACTGCGCATAATATCGGCGGCCTCATGACCTATCGACTGATCGCCTCACTCCCCTCGATCCTCATGGCCTCCGCGGCATTCGCGCAGCCTGTGCCCCAGCCTTCGCCAACCCCGGCCGTGCGGGCGAGCACCACGGTTGAAGTGGAAGCCACGACCGACGACGAAACCATCTCTTTGGGCGCCCTGGGCCGTGAGCTGGATTTGAAACGCGCCCCGTTCTCGCTCACCGTCGTTTCCTCCCGAAACCTGCGTGACCGCGGCGCTCGTCAGCTCTCGGACGGCCTCTCGGGCGCGTCCTCGGTCAACCTGGCCTCGGGGTACGGGATCTTCGACCTCTTCATCATTCGCGGGTTCGATTCGCTGACCAATGGTCTGGTGATGATCGATGGCGTCCGCGAACCCGAGTCCACGTTTCTTCCCGCCTACAACATCGAACGCCTCGAGATCCTCAAGGGTCCATCAGGTTTCGCGGCCGGCCCCGATGCCGCCGCATCGACGGTGAACGTGCTCCGAAAGCAACCGCTCGGCCGCAACTTCGCGGCGGTGGGTGGAAGATTCGGGACGTTCAAGTCTTTCGACCTGGACGCCGACGCGGGAGCCTCGAATGAAGACGCTTCGGTCGCCGCGAGGCTGCCGGTTTTCGTCCGCGGGTCCGACGGCTACCGAAACCGCGAGAACTCGCAGTGGGGCCTCAATCCCGGTCTTCGTCTGGTTCGGCCCTCGGGACTCATCGCGCTGTTCAATTACGAGCGCTTGCGCAGCGAGTTTCTTCCTGACGTGGGCCTGCCCCTGGTGAACGGGGCCATTCCCGCGGTTCCGCGCGAGGAGAACTATCAGACGCCTTTCGATTTCTCCGAACAGGATGTCGATCGCGCACGTGTGCGCATCGAGAAGAAGATCGGCGATCGCACCCAGGTCAAGAATCTGACCTATTTCACCAGGCTCGGCTGGAAGACCGATGGAACCCTCTTCGTCGGCGCTTTCGTGGACCCTCGAGTTCGAGGCGCCATCACCGCGCGTACTCTGACCCTCCTGAACGACGAGCAGCAACTCACGGGGAACAGGCTCTGGATCGAAACCTCTCGTCAGAAGGGCTCGTCCAATCACCTTTTGACCGCCGGAGTAGAAGCCTACGAACTCAAGGACGAGTACAGCCTCGATGTCGCCCTCCTTCCCGTCATCGGCATCGACCAGCCGGTGGAAACCGCGACGCGCCCCCTTTTTCTCCTGCCCGGCTACTCGGTGAGAGCGGACGCAAGGAACCGCGTGCTTTCGGCATTTGCCTTTGACGACGCCTCTCTCGGTTCACGGGTGCAGGCCCTCGCCGGGGTCCGCGTGGACGCTTTCGATTTCACCGAGAAGGCGTTCGGTATCGACAAGTCCTGGACCCGGGTGTCGCCTTTCCTGGGAGCGAGCGTTGAACTGACCGGCGCGGCCCGCGTCTTTGCCGCGTTTTCGACCGGTTTTTCGCCCGCCTCGACGCTGGCCCTTGGGTCCAAAGAGCCCGAAGAGACCAGGCAGATCGAGGGTGGTTTGAGGTTCGGAAGCGCCGACGGCCGTCGCCGCGCGTCGGTCACCGCCTTCGAGCTTCGGCGAAACGACATCACCATTCCCGATGGATCAGGCCAGCCCCGTCCTACCGGCGATCAGCGTTCGCGCGGTTTCGAGTTCGAGGCGAGCGCCGAGAAATCCCGGGCCGGCGCCTCTCTCACCTACACGCTCACCGACGGCGTCTTGACCCGGTTCGCCGAAATCGGAACGGTGGGCATCGATCCACGCACCTTCCAGCCCATCCAGGGCGTTCTGAGTCGTTCGGGGAATGCCTCGCCCCTGGCCCCCCGGCACCTTTTCTCCGCTCGGCTGCGTTTCGATCTCGGACAGGGGTTCCTCGTCACCGGCGCATTCAGGTGCATCTCGAGGCAGTTCATCGCCGAGGACAACGCCTTCGCGATTCCCTCATCGCAGTTTGTGGACGCGGCCCTGTCGTACCGCCGGGGCAACGCACGCCTCTCGTTGATCGGCGACAATCTACTCGACGAAGAAACGTTCACTCGCGGCTATGCGTCGTATTCCGTGCTGCCTATCCCGCCGCGCCGCCTGAGCGTGCGAGTCGACCTTCGCTTCGACCGGAAACGCCCGTAGAAGGAAAAGGAAGAAGCCTTGGCCTCTCCCGCCAGTCCGGAGTTCCAGGAACGCCTCGACGCTCACCTGCGCGAGATGGTGGCGTTCCATTTCTCGGAAGAGACAGGCAGCCCCTTCTGGCTCGATTTCAAGAAGAGGCTCGACTTCGATCCTCGAACCAGGGTCAAGACGTTCGCCGACTTGTCCCTGCTCGGCTTCTTTCAGGACGAATGGCTCCGCTGTCGCGAGCCGCGGGTCTTCGTGCCCCGAGCCTTCGCGAACCGGCCGATTTACGTCTTTGAGACGGGGGGCAGCACCGGGATCCCGAAATCGCGGATCAACATCGAGGACTTCCGTCTCGACTACGAGGCGTTCAGCGCCACCTTGCCCGATCGGTTCTTTCCGAAAGGCGCCGACTGGCTGGAAGTGGGTCCCTCGGGCCCGCGCCGCCTGCGCCTCGCCATCGAACATCTCGCCCAGTTTCGCGGCGGGATCTGCTATATGGTCGATCTCGATCCACGTTTCGTGATCAAGCTGATCAAGTGGGGCGAGACGGCGATGATGGAGCGGTACAAACAGCACGTCATCGACCAGGCCCTCACCCTCATCAAGGCCCATCCCACGATTCGCTGCCTCTTCACCACGCCGAAGTTGCTCGAGGCCCTGTGCGAAAAGATCTCGCTCGAGAAGGCGGGCATCAGCGGAGTTTTCTGCGGCGGCACCGAGATGACGCCGCAGTTTCATCGGTTCGCGGTGGAGGAACTCTGCGGGCCGAACGTCCATTTCGCGCCAACCTATGGCAACACCCTCATGGGACTCGCGGTAGGGAAGAAGCGCGTTCCCGAAGACAGGTACGCGGTCATCTACTACCCGCCGGCGCCTCGAGCGGTGGTCGAGGTTCTCGATCCCAAGGACCCGTCCCGCACCGTCGGCTACGGCGAAACCGGCCGGGTCTGCCTCACCACCATGACCAGAGAGTTCTTCATGCCGCGCTTCCTGGAACGCGATCAGGGGGAACGCGAGCCTCCGAGCGAAGGCTTCCCGTTCGACGGCGTACGCAACGTGCGTCCTTTCTCGGAACTGAATCAGGCCGTAGTTGAGGGGGTTTATTGACCACGATCCACCTGCCGCTTCTGAGAAAAGGCGAGGCCTACACGAGCCTCGATACCGCGAAGGTTCCGCACTACCGGACCGGCGAACCGGTCGCCGAGCTGAGCCTGGCCAATCCGGGTCTCATCCGTCGCGACCTCGCGTCTTTGTCCCAGAAGGAGATGAACGAGTCTCTCGCGGCGATTCCGGTGAAGGACCTCCTGGCCATGACCGCCCGGGCCGCGGATCTCTTCATGACCGCCTCGCTCCCCTGTGGCGACGGTTCTCAGAGCGTCGACGAGTACGTGAAGGCCGCCTCGGGCACCACCGGCCTGCCTTTCGCGTTGGTTCGTCGCAACATGACCAAGATTTCGGGCGTGATGGCCAACGTGAGCGACATTCTTTCCGGCCTGATGCGCGGCCTGCCCCTCGACGTTCTCGACACGGGCGTCGCGTCCGCGGGAGGATCGGCGGTGAGCTTCTCCGCCCGCGGTTCGTCTTTGGGAGTGGTCCTTCCGAGCAACTCTCCGGGCGTGCACTCACTGTGGGCTCCCGCCATCA
>JANLWV010000440.1:0-4651 GCA_031364765.1 Vicinamibacteria bacterium | reverse complement strand
AGGTTCTTGACCTTCATGGTGGTCACGACCTCCTTGCCTACGACTTTCGTGACTGGCTTCGAGATGCCCACCTGGGCTACACCCTTGACCGTTTGGGCCGGCGCGGGCCGTGCGATGCCGAGAGAGCTGACCAGAGCGAGGGCCAGCGCGGCACGGAATAGAGATTTCATTGATGCCTGCCTTTCTATGGACAACAGCCGCCTCCGTTGCCTGCGAATCATAGACCGAACATCTGGAGGAGGGCTACTCGCTTGACTCACCCTCTCGGGACGGTAATGCTTCTGCGTCAAACGCAGCGCAGAGGCCCGATTTGAGACCCATGATGAGACGCACTGGACCATCGGTGACCGCCGCCGCCATCCTCGCGATCTCCTGCGTCTCCGGCGCGCTCGGGCAGAGCCTTGCCGACGTCGCTCAAAAGGAGACGAAGCCACTTTCGCCGGGTTTGTCATTGATCTACACCGGACGGAGCCTCGGCGCCTTGGGCGCGCTGCGCAGCCAGGACGAGCACGAACTTCTCACCGAGCGCGCCAACGAGCAGAAGACTCCATTCAAACTTGTCTCTCACGCGTGCTGGCGGACGGCGGGTGTCTCCGTCTTCCTGCCCTCGGATGAACCCGACAGCGACGACCTGCCTCGCCTGCTGGAGCTGCGCGCATCCGCGGAGAAGGTGGCCGAAGTTGCGACTCTGGTGTCGGGCAACGCCCTGCTGCTTCAAGACCCGGACAAACCGGCCACCGCTCGCGACCTTCTGGCCATGCTCCGAGAGAATCCACGCGCCAACACGGACTTTCCCGACCTGCGACCGGGCCGGGCCACGGTCTATCGCGTGAACCTGACGAAGAAGAAAGTGGCCTACTACGTGGAGGAGGCGGGGGCCGCGTTTACTTCCGATCCGACCCTCTGGGAAAAAGGCGAGATGAATCGCGTGGACATCGAAGGGGCCCGCCTGTTCGAGCTGCCGCTCAACCTTGCTCAAATCGGCCCCCGCGCCACCCTCATCAAGCGCTTTGTCGCCGAGGCCCGGTCCGGTGGTTCCACGCCGCTCGTCGTCGATCTGGGCGCTCAGTACGGAGACTTGGGCGTCGACGAACTCGAGCGAGCGAAGATCGACCTGGGCGTGCTTCAGCGCCTGGGATACGAGATCGTGGTCCCTTTCGAGTTTGAGTTGGGCCTCGGCGCCTCCGCTTTGCTGGACCTGAAGAAGCAGTTTGCGAGCCTCAGCTTTCTTGCCGCCAATATCAAGACGAAGACACCGGGCCTTCTCGAAGTTACTCGTATCGTCACCGCGGGTGGCGCTCGTTTCGGCCTGATCGGGCTCGTGGATCCGAGCGTCAAGAGCGCCTTGCCTCGGCGCGCGCTCGAAGACTGGACATTCGAGGACCCCATCGCCACCGCCGCCCGCGAGACCCAGGCGCTGCGTCTGGCTGGCGTCGACGCGGTCATTGCCCTCTCCAATCTCTCGCCCCAGCAGAACGCGGACATCTCAAGGAGGGTCGCCGGCATCGATGCGATCGTCGCCGATCTTCACGTGCGCTGGAGCCCCGAGAGCCTGCGCGTCCAGGTCGATCTTCCTGACCGGCCGTATTCGCGTCCGGGCTCACCGGCCCTCGTCGCTCGTGGATTTGCGAATGGACTCGGGGTCGGTCGTCTCGAGGCCAGAGTCGCCTCGGACGAACGCCCCGGCTTTCATCTCACCACGCTCAGGCACGAGCTCGCCTCGGTGACCGATCGCGTGGCCAATGATGTGGCTCTCGCCGCCGAGGTGCGGGCGTTGCGGGACGCGTCGCGTCGCGACCGGGGCGAGATGCTGGTGCCCTCATTCGTGGAACTCGAATCCGCGCTTCCGAAGTTGAAGGACTACGACTCGACTACCGCCCAGGGTCGAATCTCCAAACGCATGTGGGAGGAGTTCATGGCCCGCCTGCTTCGTCGACGAGGCTCAGCGGAGATTGCGATCGTCCGGTCCCTCTCTCACTTCCCGCCGCTCATCGGCAAGCTCCACGAGAACGAGGTGCGAGAGTGGTTGTGGACCGACGAGTCGATCGTGACCCTGGACCTGCGAGGAGCCGATCTGGGAGAGATTCTCGCCGAGGACTCAGGCTCTGACCTGGTTCTGAGCGGTCTTGATCGCAAGACCGGCCTCATCAATGGACGTCGTCTCGACGACGGCGCCCTCTACCGTGTCGCCACCACGGACCTGCTCTTCGAAGGCGCACGCTTCCGGGCGTTCGAACGAGGGCGAAGAGTTCGGAGAGCCTTCCATCTCGGGCCCGGCGGCCTCACCGCAGGCGAAGGCGGGTCGGTGCCGCTGCGTGAACTCGTCCTCGACGAGCTGCGGCGGGTGCGGTCCACCCTCAAGGGCGACGCACAGATCCAAAGGGTGGCCGCCCTGCTGGCTCCCGACCCTCTGTTCGAGCGGCTCTCAACCTTCTACTTCGATCGACCGACGCTTTTCGGTTCGCTGGTCCAGGGCTTCGACAACGAAGCCTATGGCTCGGTTCCCGAAAGCCGAGCCACCGCGCAGAAGAGTTCGCTTTTCGGCATGTCCGGGCGGTTTCGACTGGTGCAGGACCGGCAGGGTTTCATCACCGAGTTCGGGTCGACGGTGGCGTATTCGAAGCAGACCACCACCTCCATCTCCGGCAGACGCAGCTCCTTGGAGCTGACCGATGACCTGAAAGTGGACGTCACGATTCGGCCCAAGATCGGCGGGGGCGTCCACCGCTATGGGCCATTTGCCCGCGCGATTTTCGATACCGAGTTCTCCCAGACGGTGAATCCGGCAACCGGGGAATCGAATCCTCGCCAGGCCGCGCTGTCCGGGGTTCTCGGCTTCATGAAGGCCCGAGGCCCAAAGTGGCGTGCCCTTGAGCTGGGCGGTGTGGTCGAGACCGATCTCTCGCGCCATACCCTCCTCGCGGGCGTCTCGGCGCGCGCCGAGTTCCAGGCCGGACGACCGGGGCGCCTTAACTACCGCTTGAGGAACGATCTCACCTGGTTCGTTTACACCGGAGACGCAGACGAGAGCGTCCTCAGCCTGCGCTACAACATGGTGCACGAGGTTCTGTTCCCTCTCTTCGATGAGTTGTCCCTTTCGGTGGCCGCCGACGGTTTCCTCTTCCGGGGCGCCGCGCCCACCACGCACAAGCCCGGCTTCAGCCTCATGCTGCGCGTGGGACTGACGTATGACCGTCTCTGGAAGCCTCGGTTCCAGCCCTTGTTCTGAAGGACCAGGGTGGCGGGTCCTAGCGGACAAAACGGCGATCCTTCGTTCACCGGACACTAGAATTAGTGCTATCAAGGAGATTTGTATGAAGAAACTCGTTTTCCTATGCGCTCTGCTGTTCGCCGTCGTTCCTCCCGGCGTGGCCGACGAAGGCTCTCCCGTGAAGACGGCTTACTACTACAAAGTGAAGTGGGGCTTCCAGGGGGAGTTCGAGGGACTCTTCTTCAAGAACCATTACCCGGTTCTTCAGGCCCAGGTCGTGGAAGGGAAGCGGGTGAAGGCGGTCGAGATCTACCGGCCCACGTACCACGGGGATGGTCGCGCGGACTGGACGTTTCTGGTGGTGATCACCTACGCGAGCGCCGAAGCGTCGGTCTCACCGAGCCACGAAGACGTGATCATCAAGCGGCTCTATCCGGATCAGGAGAAGCATAGGAAGGAGGAAGCCCGCCGCTTCGAGATCCTCGATGCGCACTGGGACGTGCCGCTCACCGCGGTGGCGCCGCCCGAGAAGCGCTGAGCGGGGTGAGAGTGTTGCCGGGTTGAGGAGAAAGCAGTTGATCGCGGCAGCGAATCCCGACGAGCTGTTCGGTCAGATTGACATCTACCTGTTCGACCAGCTTCTGCGCGGTCGCATCCCCCGCGAGAGCAGGATTCTCGATGCCGGCTGCGGGAACGGACGCAACCTGCGGTACCTCCTGGACGCGGGCTACGACGTTTCCGCGATCGATGCTGACCAAGGCGCGGTCGCCGAAGTCATGCGTCTGGCCGCCGATCTGAATGCGAGCCTTCCGCCCACGAACTTTCGACGGGAACCGGTCGAGGATCTGACGTTCCCCGATGCTTCGATGGATGTCGTCCTCAGTATCGCGGTGCTTCACTTCGCCCGCTCCGATGAACAGTTCGAGGCGATGCTGAAGGCCATGTGGCGCGTCCTCAAACCCGGGGGGCTGTTTTTCTGCCGGCTGGCCTCGAATATCGGCATGGAGACCAGGATGGTTCAGCGCGACGGCCGACGGGCTCTGCTTCCCGACGGGTCTGAACGCTACCTCGTTGATGAAGCTCTGCTGCTCGACTGGACGCGGCGGCTCGGCGGCGTCCTCCTCGATCCGCTCAAGACCACGATTGTTCAGGACCAGCGCTGCATGACCACCTGGGTGGTCCGAAAAGGCCTTCATTGAGCCAAGGGGCCAAACACGGACACGCCCTCGCCTCCGGTCAGGGCGAGGAGCCAGGAACGAGTTGGCCTTGCTGAGAAACAGGATCGAAATAGCCCCCGCCGGCCCTACCTGCGGCAGCAGCACGGGCGTCCTAGTTGGGGCCCGCGGGACCAGGGATCGAGTGGGCTTGCGGCGCCGGGGACGCCTCGTGCGTCGCCACTGCCCTCCCGAGACTTCGGGCTCGTGTGGCTCCTTACTCGGC
>JANLWV010000435.1:0-4210 GCA_031364765.1 Vicinamibacteria bacterium | reverse complement strand
CGGCCTTGTCGTTCGTTCCTGAACCGCGTGCGCCTCCGAATGGCTGCTGGCCGACCACTGCGCCCGTTGGCTTGTCGTTGATGTAGAAGTTTCCGGCCGCGTTGCGCAGGATGTGAGTCGCTTCGGCGACGCCGCGCCGGTCGCGCGAGAAGATGCCGCCGGTGAGAGCGTAAGGCGATGTCTGGTCGACGAGATTTAGGGTCTGAATCCACTGATCGTCGGGATAGACGTAGTACGTCACCACGGGCCCGAAGATCTCTTCGCACATCATCTTCTCGCCCGGATCGGCCGCCTCAACGAGAGTGGGTTCGATGAAGTAGCCCACCTCCTTGTTGGCTCCGCCGCCGGCCACGATCTTGGAGTTCTGACGCGCGTGCTCGATGTAGCCGGTGATCTTGTCGAAGGCGGTCGATGAGATCACGGCGCCCATGAAGTTGCGGAAGTCGGACGTGTCACCGATCTTGATCTCTTTGATAATCGCCACCGTTCGCTCGATGATGTCTTTGGCCAGCGACTTCGGCAGGTAGACCCGAGAGGCCGCCGAACACTTCTGGCCCTGATATTCGAAGCCGCCCCGAGCGATCGCCACCGCGACTTCCTGTGGATTCGCGGAAGGGTGCGCGACGATGAAGTCCTTGCCGCCGGTCTCGCCGACGAGCCGCGGGTAGGATTTGTAGCTCGCGACGCTGTTTCCGACCCGGCTCCAGATCGACTGAAAGACGGTGGTGCTACCCGTGAAGTGAACCCCGGCGAGGTCCGGGGACGCGAGAACAACATCCGTGATCATGCGCGAGTCACCGGGGACGAAGTTGACGACCCCTGGGGGCAGGCCGGCCTCCTCCAGCAGGCTCATCACCGTCCAGGCACTGCGCACGGCGTTCAGGGCCGGCTTCCACAGCACGACATTACCCATGAGAACCGGGGCGGTAACCAGGTTCCCGCCGATGGCGGTGAAGTTGAAAGGTGAGATGGCGTAGACGAAGCCCTCAAGCGGCCGATAGTCGGTCTGGTTCCACATGCCCGGGTCGGAGATCGGCTGTTCGCGAAGAAGGTCCTGCGCGAACGACACATTGAAGCGGAAAAAGTCCGCGAGTTCGCAGGCCGCGTCGATCTCGGACTGGTGAACGGTCTTCGACTGTCCAAGCATGGTGGCCGCGTTGATCTCGGCCCGGTACTTCGAGGTGAGCAGGTCGGCGGCCCGCAGGAGGATCGCCGCGCGCTCCTCGAACGGCCACGATCCCCAGTCGCGCTGAGCCCGCTTCGCGGCGTCGATGGCCGCCTGGATGTGCAGGGCGCTCGCCTCATGGCAGTCGGCCAGGACGTGCTTGTGATTGTGGGGCGAAACCGTGTGGACGGTCGTGCCGGTCTTGATGTGCTGGCCGTCGACCACGACAGGAATCTCGATGCGCTCCGCCGTCATCGACTTCAGACGGCTCTTGAGCTCGGCCCGTTCCGGGCTTCCAGGGGCGTAGGTCTTGACGGTTTCGTTCCGGGCCTCGGGGGCTCGGCGGATGGCGGCGACGCTCATGGCTTGTTGCTGCTCCTTAGATCTTACGGGGACTCAACGTATTGGGCGTATGGCCGGTCCAACCTCAACAGATGGCGCTTCCATGAGGTCGGAACTTGACACCTCCAACCGGGGGCGTCCATTATCCATCAAGATCTGGCTCGCCCTGGGGGCGGCGATCCGCCTCAACAGTCGTTCAGTCGATTGAATTCGGAGGTCGTTTATGAGTGTCACAGCATCGGAACTCGCACGAAAAACGGCCCTTCACGCGCTTAACCGGTTGGGTTTCGGCCCAAGGCCGGGGGATGTGGAGTCTCTTTTGGACCGCGGGATTGAGAGCTACATCAATGAGCAGCTGGAGCCGCGGTCGGACGCCGACCTCGAGGCGCGCCTGGCCCCGCTCAACAACACGCTGCGCCTGTCGACCACCCAGGTTCTCGTCACGTACGCCGACTCCGGAAACCTGTTCTCTTCGATTCAGGCCTACTCGGACAACTTCCACACCGCCAAGGTGATCCGGTCGGCCCATTCGAGGAACCAGCTGGAGGAGGCCCTGGCAGACTTCTGGTTCAACCACTTCAACGTCAACATCAATGACGGCTTCGTCCGATATTCCCTCCAGTCATACGAGCGCGACGCGATCCGGCCGAATGCTTTGGGGAAGTTTGAGACCCTCTTGAAGGCGACGGCGGAGCATCCAGCGATGCTCTTCTACCTTGATAACTACCTCTCTCAGGCATCCCGGACCGTGAACGGACGCCTGGTCCAGGGACTGAACGAAAACTACGGTCGCGAGATCCTTGAGCTTCACACCGTCGGCGTCGACGCCGGCTACACGCAGGCGGATGTCTACGATGTGGCGCGGGCCTTCACGGGATGGGGGATCGACAATCTCGGGAGGGGGGGCAACTTCGTCTACACCCCCGGCCGGCACGACACGGGATCGAAGAGCGCTTTCGGGCTCCAACTCGCGGCCGGCGGTCAGAAGGACGACGGCGAGCGGGTCATCAAGTATCTGGCGACCCATCCGTTGACCGCTCGGTTTGTATCGACCAAGCTGGCCCGGCGGTTTGTGGCCGACAACCCGCCGGAAAGCCTGGTCGATCGAATGACCGAGGCCTGGCTTTCCAGCGGGGGCGATATCAAGGAGGTCATGAAGGCCATGATCGGCTCTTCCGAGTTCTGGGCCGAGGCCTTCAGCACGGCCGGGAAGCCGAAGACGCCGTTCGAATTCGCCATCAGTTCGATCCGCGCCATCGGGGGCGAGGTCACCACGGCCACTCGCGGCGTCGTCGCCTATCTCGCACAGATGGGCCAGCCGCTTTACCAGTGCATCCCGCCCACCGGCTACTCCGACAGCGGGGCGGACTGGCTCAATCCCTCGTCGCAGATCTATCGCATGAACTTCGCTTTGGATCTGGCCCAGGGTCTGGTCAACGGCGTGAGCGTCAATGTGAGGAACTTCGCGGTGGGCGCGGACATGACGAGCCCGTCTTCGGTCGCGAAGGCCGCGAACAGCGCGGTGTTCGGCAGCACGATCGGAACCAGCACCATCGACGCGGCCACGCGCGTCGACACGCGAATCATCAATCCATCCGCGGCGGTGCGAGTTTCCGCCCTGCTGCTGGCGAGTCCCGAGTCTCAGGTTCGGTAGGAGAAAGATCATGAACATGCCCTTTGATGCTTCTCGCCGGATCTTCCTGCGCGGCGCTTCGGCGGCCGCGGTTGGGATTGGGTTTGGACCGTCGGCCTTGATGTCCCGCACCGCCAAAGCGGCGGGCGCTGGCCAGAAGGTGTTCGTTCAGATCTTCATTCGCGGCGGCGTCGACACCCTCAACATGGTGGTGCCATACGGCGAGTCCGCCTATTACGACATCCGGGGCGCCATTGCGATTCCGCGACCCGGTCAGGCGGGCGGGGCATTGCGTCTCGATGACACGTTTGGCCTGCATCCTTCTCTGTCCTCTCTGATGCCTCTGTGGAATCAGGGCCGGCTGGCCATTGTGGACGCGGTGGGCAACAACGAGCTCACGCGTTCGCATTTCGACGCCCAGGACTTCATGGAAACGGGCACGCCGGGGAACAAGAGCACGTCGACGGGCTGGCTGGATCGCGCCATCAGGATGATTCCGGGCAGCGCGGTTTCCGAGGCGGTGGCGTTTCAGTCCCAGCTTCCACGATCGTTCATGGGCCCCGAGCCGGTGCTGGTCGCGAGCAACCTCACCACCTTCAACCTCAAGGTCGGGACGAACTGGAGAACCGAGGCGGAGACAGCCCTCCGCGGAATGTACGGCTCCCGCCAGGACGCGGTCGGAAAAGTGGGCCGGGAGACGTTCGAGGCCATCGACACCATCGTCCGGTCGCCGGTGCTCAGCACTCCTCCGGCCAACGGAGCCGTCTACCCCAACGTCAGCATCGGGACGTCCCTTCGCCAGGCCGCCGCGGTGATCAAGGCGGGCCTCGGAACCCGGACGATCTTCGTAAGCCTGGGGGGCGCGTTCGACACCCACTCCGGCCAGCTCGCCGCTCATTCGATCGAGCTGCCCCGCATCGGCGACTCGCTCGCGGCCTTCGCCCAGGACCTGGGCGGGTTGATGGATGATGTCGTGGTGATGATGGTTTCGGAATTCGGCCGAACCGCGTTTGTGAACGGCTCCGCGGGAACGGACCACGGCTCGGCGAAGGCGGTCTTCGTCCTCGGCG
>JANLWV010000359.1:0-3139 GCA_031364765.1 Vicinamibacteria bacterium | reverse complement strand
CATAGATGGCGCCGGTGGCTTCAATGCTGTCGACCGCGTGTCCCTCGGCCTTGAGCTTCTGAAAACCCTGGTGCAGTGCCTTGAGCCGTCGCAGAAGCGCGGGCTTGAGGGTTTCGTGATAGATCACGATGGCCTGGTCGTCGTCGAGCATCTGGGCGGAGGCGGTTTGCTCCGGCTTCGGCGCCCAACCGCCCATGTGCATGAGCAGTGTGTTCATCTTGGCGATGACGTCGGTGGGTCCGAGCGCCCAGCCCACGCGAAGGCCAGTGGCGGCAAAGGATTTCGACATGCCGTCGATGAAGATCGTGTACTTCGCCATCTCGGGAACCAGAGCGCAGGGTGTGACGTGTTCCACGCCAAACGACAACATCCAGTAGATGTGGTCGTACATCAGGTAGATCGGGCGTTCCCCGCGCTTCTCCCGGGCCTCGTTCTCGCGAACGATGGTTTCCGACAGCTTCACCATGGCCGCTCGCGGGGTCACCGTTCCCGCGGGATTGAGCGGAGTGTTGATGATCAGGAGGCTCGCCTTCCTGATCGCCGCATCAAGCGCGCCCGGGCGTGGTTGGAAGGCGTCCTCCGGGGCGCAAATCACCGCCTCGCCATGGGCGCTCACGATCTCGGCATAGAAGGGATAGTTCCAGCAGGGCGCCGGGTAGGCGACGGTATCGCCCGGTTCCACCACCACCCGGAAGAGGGCGTAGATCAGCGGACGCGCGCCGGACGCGATCAGGACGGAGTCGAGCGGATAGCTGAGACCGAGGTGACGCGCGTAGAAGCGCTGGACGGAATCGCGCAGAGCGGGAATGCCGGCGGCCGCCGGATAGTTCGTGGCCCCGGCGTCGAGCGCCGCCTTCGCGGCGTCACGCAGCTTCTCAGGGATCGGGAAGTACTTCGGGTCGAAATCGCCCACCGTCAGGTCGCAGACATCCCTACCCGCGGCCTGCAGGGCCCGAATCTCCCCCGCCACCTTGAGAATGGTCGAGGGTTGGAGCTTGCCGGCGAGGCTCGAGAGGCGCGGACCTCCAGCACCCATGCGGACGAGAGTTTCAAGGCTTGGCGTCGCGATGGCTTGGGACATGGGCGGGTATTTTACGACGTCTGGTTCCGCGAAAAGCCTTAGGGCAGGATGGCGGCCCTTGAGAGGTCCGGGTCGAACTCATAGCGCTCGCTGGTCACGTCTACCAACCTTACCGCCGTTCCGATTCGTCGGTGGGCGGACCTGCAGGCGAACTATCGGCGGTCCGGTTCAAGGGGTGTGACGATGGGCGGGGCCAGAGCGAGGCTAGAGAGATCCAAAAGAACACGAACATCGTCGGCTCCAGAAAAAACCGGTAACGCATGTTCTCGCCGCTTTCAAACACGATGGTCACTCCGGCGACGTACAGAGCAGGAAGGGCGAGGCCGAGGCCACGAAGGACGGCGCGACGAGAAGAATCCCCGGTCAGCTCCCGGCATCCTTTGAGCCAGATCAGCGTCGAAACAAACAGGAGGACGAGCAGACTCCAGCCGGAGAGAAGAAACTCCAATGGACGTCGCCAGGGCAGCCGATCCACAATCACGTGAGACGAATGGCGGCTGGTGGGACGCAGATAGAAGCTGAGATTGACCTTCAGGAGTTCGAAGGCCCGACCCGGCGTCATACGACGAAGGAGCGCCTTGTACTCCTCCATCTGAGCAAACGACCTGTGGAGAAAGGCTTCCTGGTTGTAGTTGTACTCGCCGTTGAGCTTCTCGGCTCGACGCAGGACAAAAGCGTTAAAGCGGTCGGTGGTCTTCGGCAGCTCAACGGTAGCGGTGCCCTGGCAGTACTCGGAGAGACCCTTGCAGAAACTGTCCGGTCCGAACGACGACGTGGTGGTGAGGCCAAACAGAACGTACTGCTTGGCCAGAAAGGCGATCATCACCACGAAGATCGGGAGTAGAACGCGGGCCGCCCGGGCACGCGGTACACGCATCATCAGGAGGCTGACCCCAAGAACCACCAGAAACGGCCACTGAAAAACCGACCGGGTGAAGAACAAGGCAAGGCAGACGAGAACGAGTTGCCCAGAAACCCTTTCTCCCTCGCCGAAACGCCAGAGGGTCCAGAAGAACCACAGGATCAGCGTCGACGAAAGCAGCGAGGTGTCGAGGAAAGTCGCGTAGAAGATCGGACCGGGAAGAAGCAGGAAGACCCCAAACCCCAAAACCGCGGAACGAGCACCGCAAACGCGGCGGAGCCACGAGAAGGTGAGAACCGCGGTTCCGGCATAGACGAACATCCAGAGTCCATAAAGCCCTCCGTCCACCCGGCGCATGAGCGCCTCGCCATTCGCCCGCGGGTAGAAAGCGGCGATTCCTGCACGAATCGCGTCGAAGGCCGGCGGCTGAATGTGGTTGTACCAGAGCGACTTGAACGGTTCGAGGCGCAGATCGCCGATGCTCACCGTCTGCATCATGTACTCCGACGTCCAAGCGTGGAAATACAAGTGCTCGGTGGCTTCGTTTCGGAAGCGTTCCTCGAGCAGGAAGATCCAGGAGAAAGCGATCGCAAACACGGCCACCCGCGGCCAGCGGCGAAGGAGACTCATGACGACGGAGACGCGGAGAGCGCGCGCGCCCAGGCGGGGCATGACACGTCGCGGATCGCTTCGAAGAGCAGATCGCCCTGGTACACGCCCAGCTCCTTGAAGCAGTGACTCTCGTGGAAACGCTGTATCAAGGGATCAAGGCCGCCCCGCCTTCCTGCAGGCAGGACGAGGTATCGCATGGCGGTTTCATTCAGGAGGATTCCCGCAGCCTTGGATTCGTCAATCGGTTCATAGCTGTCGGTGAGCCAGTGATTCTGGATGGTGGTTTCGATCCGCGTGGTCAGCGGAGGAATGAACGCCCCGCCGCCGTTCACGGTCTCGAAGCCCCGCCGCGCCGCCCAGATCAGGGGTGAGGCTTCGTAGGGAGGGACATCGAGGACGGGCCCAGGCGGAAGTTTCAGCATCGCTTCGTAGGCCAGTGGCACTCCGGGAGCCACCCTGAAGAAGTCATTCTGGGGCGAAAGGGTTTCGAGGATGCCGAGACCCAGGAGCAGCCGGCCGATTGCCGGCCTTGATTTTTCCAGACCGGCGAGACCGAAGGCGGCAAGCACGGAGAGCAGCATCAG
>JANLWV010000344.1:0-3321 GCA_031364765.1 Vicinamibacteria bacterium | reverse complement strand
TCTGTGTTGGCCCACTCCAGCGGCGTCTGCAGAGTCGAGGAAAACACCACCTTCGGCGTCGCGGTCAGGCTCGCGAAGCTCGGCTCGTCGGGCATCTGAGCGGCGAACCCGGACACTTCGCGGGCAAGTTGCTCGGCGATCTCGGCGCCGACGTCGTGAAGGTGGAGCCGCCGGGTGGCGATCCGCTGCGCCGCCGCGGCCCGTTCTGGGGCGCGGTCTCACGCGCGGAGGGATCGCTGCCGTGGCTCGCGGCGAACACCTCGAAGCGCGGACTGACGCTCGACCTCGAGCAGCCCGCCGGACGCGACCTGTTGCTGCGGCTCTGCGACCGCGCCGACGTTCTGATCGAGACGGCGCCGCCCGGATGGCTCGCCGCGCGCGGACTCGATTGGGACGTGCTGCACGCCCGGAATCCGCGCTTGATCCTGGCCTCGCTCACGCCGTTCGGACAGACGGGGCCACGGGCCGGGTGGCGTACTTTACAAACGGCGAAGCCGTTTTCCAGGACGCTGCGACTACCACGCTGTTCGGCGGAGCGGATGTGCAGATTCCCGGTTCGGCGGTGAGAGCCAACCTCCTGGCCGCCGCCGCCGCGGCCCACCATCTCGGAGTCTCGGGAAACGCCATCCGGCAGGCGGTGCGGAAGTTTCGCGGCGTGCCCCACACCTTCGAGAAGCTGGGCGAGGCCTCGGGCGTCGCCTTCTTCAATGACTCGAAGGCGACGACTCTCGAGTCGGTGCGGGTCGCCCTGGAGTCCTTCGATTCCCCGGTCATCGCCATTATGGGAGGGCGGCTCAAGGCCGGTACGTTCCGCTCGCTTCGGGAGGCGGTTTCGGGCCGCGTGCGGTCGATCTTCGCCATCGGCGAGAGCCGCGGCCTGATCCGTGAGGCGTTCTCGGATCTGAGCCCGGTTCATGAATCCGACAACCTGGAAGACGCGGTTCTTTCGGCCCATCAGGAGGCGAAACCCGGAGACACCATCCTCCTCTCGCCGGGCTGCGCCTCCTTCGACATGTTCCGTGACTACGCCGAACGGGGCGAAGTCTTCAGACGCGCCTTCCGCCGTCTCTCGTTAAAAGGAGCCGCCTGATGGCTAAACGACTTGCCACCGATCGTGTGCTCCTGGGCGTCGCGGTCATTCTGTTCAGCGCGGGACTCCTGATGTTGTGGAGCGCCTCGCAGCCGTTCTCCCAGAGCGGGTCCCGCGTGAGCGGGGAGGCCATCATGGCGCGGCAGCTGTTCTGGGCGGTCCTGGGAGTGGCGGTGATGCTCGTGAGCCTGCGGATCGACTATCGAATTCTGAGATCGAGGTACGTCGCTTTCTCGATCCTGGGCATCGCCGTCGTTCTGCTCCTCGGCGCTCTCGCCTCGCCGTCGGTCAACGAGGCCAACCGATGGATCCGATTTGGCGGCGTCTCGTTCCAGCCCTCCGAGTTCGCCAAGCTCGCCATCGTCGTGTTCCTCGCGTCCGAGTTTGAACGGCGGGCCCGCTCTCTGGCGAGCTTCCGTGATCTGCTCGCTCCGCTCATGGGCGTCGGGATTGTGGCCGCGCTCGTCTACGTGGAACCCGACTTCGGGTCGTCGATTCACATCGCGGTGGTGGCGAGCGCCATGGCCTTTCTGGCCGGGGTTCCCTTCCGCTTCTTGGTCCTTGGCGGCGCGGTCGTGCTTCCGGTGGTGGCGATTGGGATCGCCTCGGCGTCGTACCGCCTGGAGCGCATCCTCGCGTTTCTCGATCCTTGGGCGCAGCGTCAGGGCCCGGGCTACCAGCTCATCCAGAGCGTCATCGCGGTAGGAAGCGGCGGTTCGTTCGGCCGCGGTTTCATGAAGGGCGAACAAAAAACATCGTTCCTGCCCTATCCCTATTCGGACTTCATCTTCGGCGTGGTGGGGGAAGAGCTTGGTTTCATCGGCTCCTTCCTGGTGGTGGGGCTCTTTCTGGCTTTTCTGTGGCGTGGCTTGAGAACGGCGCAGCGGGCGCCCGATCTCTTCGGCCGGCTGCTCGCTGCGGGCCTCTCGATGACGATCGTCTCGCAGGCCTTCATCCACATGAGCGTGGTCCTCGGCCTGGCGCCGACCAAGGGCATCCCCCTTCCGTTCTTCTCCGCCGGCGGCACCTCGCTGGTGCTATGCCTTCTTTCCGTGGGACTCGTTCTGAACGTGTCCCAGCACACCGATTGAGATACCAAAGCGTGAATCCCCTTCTTCTCATCGCGGCCGGCGGAACCGGAGGTCATATCTTCCCCGGGATAGCCGTGGCCGAAGCGATGGCCATCCGTGCGCCCGCGGTTCGCGTCGAGTTCGTGGGATCCACGGCGCCCCCGGGTCTCGAACGGCGGATCGTGCCCAAGGCGGGACTGAAGCTGCACCTGCTTCCGGTGTTTCCTCTGAACACGGCCTCTCTCCCCGCCCGCGGGCGGGGAATAATGATGCTCCCCTGGGGAATCTTCAAAGCCTTCGCCCTCATTTTCAGAACCCGACCAAGCGCCGTGCTGGGCATCGGCGGCTACGCCTCGGGACCGTTGGTCCTGGCCGCCAGTCTCCTTCGCATTCCGACCATGCTTCTGGAGCCGAACGCCATTCCCGGTTTCACCAATCGGGTGTTGAAACCGTTCGTCCGGCAGGCCGCCTGCGCGTTCGAGTCCACCCTCCTCCGGTTCGGCGACAAAGGGGTGCTCACGGGAAACCCTGTCCGCTCGTCCTTCAAAACCCTGGCCCCAAGGCCGCACACGCCACCCCTCCAGCTCTTGTGCTTCGGCGGCTCTCAGGGATCGCGCGTTCTCTCGGAAGCCCTGGTCAAAGCCCTGCCCGCACTCCCCGGCAAGGAGTCGCTTTCGATCGTTCATCAAACCGGCCCGGATCAGTTCGAAAGGGTGGAAGAGGCCTACCGCGCGGCCGGGCGCGAGGCCCAGGTGGTGCCTTTCATCGAGAACATGGCGGAAGCTTTTGCGGAAGCCGACCTCCTTTTGTGCCGGTCCGGCGCGACCACGATCGCCGAACTGACGGTGGCCGGAAAGGCGGCCATACTGGTGCCCCTAGGATCCGCCGCTGAAGATCATCAGGCCTGGAACGCGAGGGCGCTCGTGGCCGAGGGTGCTGCGGTTTTGCTCGCTGAACAAGACCTCGGAACGCTCGGCGCGGTGGTCGCCGGTCTGGTGGGCGACCCGGAACGTATCCGGTTGATCGAAGGCAAGGCAAGGGCGCTCGGCAAGGCGGATGCGGCCGCGCGCGTAGTCGACGTTCTCGCCCCCTGGGTGCAGAACGCATGAAGGCGATAGCCCTTCCCGGCCCGTTTCATTTCGTCGGCATCGGCGGCGCCGG
>JANLWV010000330.1:0-2501 GCA_031364765.1 Vicinamibacteria bacterium | reverse complement strand
CTATCATGCGGAATCCCCCCCAGAATCAGTGCAGAACCAAGGAGTTCGCAGGTCCGTGTTGTGCCTGAAAACGCCGGACGTGTGCCCGAAATTCCATGACCCCATCCGTCGTTCTCGCCATTCCCGTGGCCGCTGGCCTGGCTACGGCCGCGCTGGTTCCCCTGGCGAGAGCACTCGCGAAGAGAACGGGAGCCATCGATCACCCGGGAATCCGTAAAATTCACACAACTCCGGTAGCCCGGCTCGGAGGATTGGCCCCGGCTCTCGTCTTCTGGGCGTCGGCCGGACTCGGCTTTGCGGCCTTGGGGAACCCGTTTTTCCAGGGACTCCTGGGCGAGGGCCTGCAGGACGCACCGAGTGTCGGACCGAAACTCCTGGGCATTCTGCTCGGAAGCGTTATCGCCTTCACCACCGGACTCACCGACGACATCTTCGGAAGCCGCTTCCCCTTCTGGGGCAAAGCCGTGGGTCAGGTTTCGGCCGCTCTTTGCGTGGTTCTCGGCGGTGTTTCCACGAGTTTCCTGCCCCATCCGGCGCTGAACGCGCTTCTGACCATTTTCTGGCTGGTCGGGATCATGAACGCGTTCAATCTGCTGGACAACATGGATGGGTTGTCCTCGGGCGTCGCTCTGATCGCGAGCTCCGTTCTTGTCGTCAATGCGCTCTCTTCGGGCGAGGATCTGATCGCCGCGCTGACCCTCGCTTTCATCGGAGTCCTGGCCGGCTTTCTGTTCTTCAACTTCAATCCCGCGTCGATTTTCCTGGGCGACTGCGGGAGCCATTTCGTGGGATTCGTGATCGCCTCCATTCTTTTGCTCGACCGTTACGCCACGAGCGCCAGCAGTTCCTATTTCCCGGTGCTGATGCCGGTGCTGCTCCTGGCCATTCCCATTATCGACACCACCACGGTGGTGGTCATTCGCCTGCGGGAAGGCCGGCCCATCTATATAGGCGATGCTCGTCATCTTTCGCACACCCTGGTGGCCCGCGGTTTCTCCCAGAAAGGCGCCGTGCTGCTCATCTATCTGATGACGCTCTGCCTCGGGCTTTCCGCGCTGCCTCTTCGAAACGCCTCGCTTTCTGAAACTTTTCTTGTCCTCTTTCAATCTTCCTGCTTTATTGCCGTCATTCTTCTGCTGATGTTTTCGGGGCCTCGTGCCGAGGCAAATTCATGATCGTTTTCATAGCCGCGCTCGTCGGCACGTTGTCTCCACAGTCGCCGCCGCCCATCGCCCCTTCCCCGTACGTCGTCGCCATCGTCAGCGAAGTTTTCGGCGATGGTCTGGCCGTGCGCTTTGTACTGAGCGGTCCTCCGAGTTCATACTCGGCAACGAGAGAAGGCGAAGATATTCTGGTTCGAATCGCGGCGGTGGCGCTGCCTGATCTGAGTTTGCCCGCATCCAATGATCCGTTCCGTTCTTTCGTTCTGGGTTCTGGACCGGCTTTCAGTTTGCGCGTGACCCTGGCGGGGGACTACGCGCATGAGATCGTGCGGGAGATGTCGTCGCTTCAGTTGATCCTTCGAAAGCCGGCGGAGAAGGGTCCTTCGGCCGCACCGTCACCTGCGAGCACGCCGGATCCAGGATCCACTCCGAAGGCGGCGCCCGAGCGCACTCCCAATCGCGCCGCCGATCCGGTGGGCGCAGACACCGCCGATCTCTACCGGCGGCTTTTTTCTTCGACCAGCGATCCCTCGGCGCCCGGTGAGAGAAGAACGGAAACCGGGGAACCGGAGAACTGGTACTCGAACTTCACGTTTCTTGGCTTTCAGGCGCGCCCGTGGGTCTCCGTCAGCTATGTGGACAGCAAGACCACGGTGCCAGGGTCGAATTCGGTCACCGCCGATTCCTACTGGATCGTGCAACCCAATCTGGGCCTTGGATTCAGCCCGCGGTTTGGCGGTCCACGAGAAGGCCAGTGGTCGATCAACTACACCCCGCGCTTCCGCAGGCTGTTGGATCTAAACCTCCCCCGCCTTGGCTCGCATTTTTTCGACATCGGTCTCGACCAGCCGGTCGCTTCCTTTGGCTCGATCTACGCCGCCTACCATTTTTCCAAGGGTGTCCTGGAGACCGACGAGATCGACCCGGGAAGAGAGTACGGAATCGGCCTGAACCGGGTCATCGACACATCGCTCCAACGGTTTCGTCGAGATAGCCTCGGCGTCGGCGTCAGAATCGATTCTGTCGCCGACACCCAGGTCGACGTGAGCGTGGGCAAGACCGCCGTCCGCTACGGCCGTGTGCCGGAGGATGAGCCGTTTCGATTCGGCGAGCGGGCCTTTTTCGACTACGACACCCGTTCGCTCAACGGCTCTCTCCGCCGGGGCCTGGGCGCGAGCCGCTTTTTGAGCTTGCTCTTCGGGGTGCATGACACTCCAACCCAGAAGGAGCGAAAGCAGGCGGAAGGCCGCGGTTACTCTTACGACGTCGCGGTCGAGGGCGATATCGCGGCTTTGACGACGGGCAGGATTCTGTTGGGATACCGCACGCAGAAAAATC
>JANLWV010000282.1:0-11096 GCA_031364765.1 Vicinamibacteria bacterium | reverse complement strand
CCTATCGTTTGCTGAAAGTCCCATGAAGCGCCTTTCAAGGATCGACGCCATAGCGCTCGGCATTCTGGCTCTCGCCCTGGCCCTTCGGTTCCACGACTTAAGCCTTCGGCCCTTCCACCACGACGAGGGTGTCAACGGTTTTTTTCTCACCCGGCTCGTGAACGAAGGCATCTTCAAGTACGACCCCAGCAACTATCACGGCCCGACGCTGTACTACCTGACCCTCCCTCTGACCGCGATCTTCGGTCTGTCCGATGCCGCGGTCCGGGGTACCACCGCCCTCTTCGGAACGCTCACCGTCCTGGTGCTGTGGCGGTTTCTTTCGCGCGAAGGGTCGGTTTTCGCCCTAAGCGCGATGGCGCTTCTGGCGACTTCTCCGGGCGCCGTCTTCTTCTCCCGGTACTTCATCCACGAAGCTCTTTTCGTCGCGTTCACCCTGTTTGCCCTCGCGGCGACGCCCTCGCGGGCGGGCCGGCAGCGCTGGCGTTTCCTCGCCACTGGCCTCGGTCTCGGGCTTCTTTTTGCGACCAAGGAGACGGCGTTTGTCTCGGTGGGCGCGATAGTGGGAGGCTCCGTTTCGGCGGCCTGGCTGGTTTTGGGGATGTCTCCCCTGGCCCTGGTCCGCCGGATCGGTCCTTACGGCAGGGAACATGCGGAGAACCTGCTGCACGGCGGCCTCGCCTTCGTGGCTTCGGCCGGACTTCTGTACTCGTCATTCTTTCGGAATCCGGGCGGCGTGCTGGATGCCTTCCGCACGTTCGCGTTCTGGACGAAGACCGCCGTGCGGGACCACGAGAATCCCTGGAATCAACATTTCCTGTGGCTTCGCGAGGGCGACCCCGCCCTCATCTATCTTGGCCTTCTCGGCGCGGGGCTCGCGCTGATCCTGCGGCGGTCCTTCGTCTCGGTCCTGGCTGCGGTATGGACCGCGCTTCTTTTCTTCGCCTACGCGGTGGTCAAGTACAAGACGCCCTGGCTCGGCCTCAACATGCTTCTGCCCCTGGCCATCACCAGCGGCTACTTGATCCACGAGATCTCGAGTGTCCGTTTCATGTCGGACCGGGTTTCCCTGCGAAACGCGGCGGTTCTCGTGGCTGTTTTCGCCTCGGGTTTCTCGGCCGCGAAGAGCTACGACCTCGAAACGAAGAAGTACGACGACGAGACCCAAGCCTACGTCTACGCGCACACCCAGCGGTCGTTGCTCGATTTCGTCCGTCTGATCGAGAGCCGCGCCGATGCCCTGGGCAGCGGAAAGCTCACCGGCATCGCGGTGTTTGCCCCCGAGAACTGGCCGCTCGCCTGGTACCTGCGGGATTACACGAAGACGGGTTACTGGGGCGAGTTCAAGGCCGACGTGGATGTCGACATGTACATCGGATCTCTCGCCCAGGATCCACCCCTCGCCGGAAAGCTCGGCGACGCTTTCGAGCGCTTCGGCCCCTACAACATGCGCGGCGTGGTGGACCTCGTGCTCTACGCACGGAAAACGACGCCCTGACCCCAGCAGCCCGTGGCGAGAGTCGACCTGCATTCGAGCGCGTTAGCCTGGCCTTGGGCCACGAGCGCTGCCCCACCCGCCGGAACGCCGCGTAGGACTGACGCATCCCGTCGGGACTGCGTTGCCACGGACTGCTAGGGTGTCGACGCGGCCAGGGCAGGCGTCGGACGCCGCAACGTCATGTCCCGCCTGATTCCCGCGAGGGGAGCGCCGTCGTCGAAAATGATTCGCTCAGACGCCCCGGCCTTCACGCCCAGCGACGCCCACAAAGCGCCCAGATCGGGCGTCACCGACTTCGAGGACCAGTCGTCGTAGATCTCCCGCAGTGCCGTGGTGCCCGTGGCGCTCTCCGAAACCAGAGCCAGCCGGGGGACATCCCAGCGCAAAGCCACGCTGCCTCCCTTGGCGACGATCGCGCGAAGCACGTCGTCGAGGGACTTGGCGCCGTCGGTGCGCCGCCGGATCTCCACATCGACGTGCAGCCAGAACATGGCGCCACCCCAGTATCTGCGGCCCCAGGTGAAGGTGCGATCGAGGCCTTCGTCCCCGTCTCGCGGCAGGCCCTGGGGCATTGCGCGCACGAACTCGGCCCACATTTTTTGGGGCTCGTAGCGACCGCGGCGGGCGCGAAGCAGAGGTTCCAGATATGTCGAAAGCCCCTCCTCCATCCAACGCTGCCGGAACCCCATGTTGGGGAAGGCGACGTGAATCATCTCGTGAGTCATCACCCAGTCGCGGAGGAGATCGGCCTTGCGGGTCCGCTCGCCCACCACCACAAAGATGGAGGCGCCCCCCATGCCCATGGTGACCGCCGAGCCCACGGCATAAGGACCTCCGCTGCCCACGATGACCTGCAGCCTCGTGATCGGAAACTGGCCGAGCAGGGACACCACGTCGCGGGCTCCCTCGCGGATCCACGCCAGCAGTTCATCGTCGCTGACCCCGCGCTCGCCTTTGCCAATGGCCACATCGATGCGGCCGCCGGCAATCTCGAGAGTCTTGTGGGTGAAATGGCCGAGAACGACATGCGGCCCATCCATCACCGCGAGGTCGGTATCGAGGTGATTGGTCCGCCCGTCCATCACGCCGGAGACGAGTTCGAACCTGCGGCCGCCGACGAAGTCGACACGCAGCCGGCCGCGAGCCCGCCGATCCTCGGGCCGGACCAGCCAGCGCACGAGGGGCGCCATGACGATTCGCTGCTTCTCTTCGAAGCCCCAGTCGCCCCTCCTGTCGGTCGCGATGCCCTTGCCGAAATCGACGGTGTAGGTCAGCCGGCAACCTTCGCGCTCGCAGACGTTCGCCCACTCGGGATTGTCGTCAACGCGGCCGGAGGAAGTCGGGGGGGCTCCGACCGGGGCGATCCTGCGCTCAGAGATGCTGCCGCTTTCGTCACGCGGAAAACGCGGTTTCAGGCCCGAGGGCCAGGCGATGTCGACGCTCAGCAGGCGCTTCTCGGCGTCGCCCATGACCTTGCATTCGATCAGCGGCTCGACCGCGGGGGACGGTGAGGGGGGCTGCGCGCGGGCACTCGACACGAGCGCCCATGCCCCGATTGCCACGGCCAGCCTCGCCGCTCTCATACCACCCGCGACGGTACCACGGGCGAGCGCTCTACGAGGACGGGACCCAACGGGGTCGTGAGCGTCGATCAGGAGGCCGGGTCGGGCGCCTTGCCTTCGCGGGCGCGCGCCACCCGCTCGAAGCCCAGTCGCAGGTCGGGAAGGTGCTCGCTCAACGCCGCGAAGTCCCGGGTGGGCAGCGCCATGGTGTCCATGGCGTCGAGGCACCTCACGGTCGCGCTTCGCGGCTTCTTGTCAAGCACCGCAAGCTCGCCGAAGCACTCTCCCGGGCCGAGGGTGGCGAGGCTCTCCTGGCCACGTTCGGTTTCCCGCAACACCTCGGCGCGGCCGCGCCGGATCATGTACACGCAGTCTCCCAGATCCCCCTCGCGGAAGACCAGTTCGCCGGGCTCGAAGTGCTCACTGCGCAGGAGCGAGGCCTGATCAAAGCTCAGTTGGATGAGGTCGGGGGGAAGGACAAGATCGAAGGCCCAGGCGGCCGCGATCTTCGCGCGCCGTCCCCAGCCCGGCATCTTCATAAGGTAGATGGTCCGCCAGGCGAACCACGCGACAAAGCCCGAGAGTTTGATGCCGCCCAACATCTCGGCCACCGCGGAATGCCGGCCCAGCGCGCCCATCTTGCCTAGACCCTTGAAGTCGTAAACGCGCGTTGAGCCGCCGCGGATAGAGGCGACAAGGTTGGTGGCGAGCGCCGCGGCCTGCCGGGTAGCGTGCTGGGCGGTGGGCGGATTGACCGATCCATCGGGGTTCCGCACGACCGCGCAGTCTCCGAGCGCCCAGAGACCGGGGATCTCGGGGACGGCAAGCTGGCCATTCACTACGACTCGCCCGCGCTCCTTGGGCAGGGTGGTCAACGCGTCGATCAAAGGATGGGGGGATGCGGGCACCGTCGACACCAGAGTGCGGGTGGGCAAGCGCGTTCCGTCGGCGAGAATCGCTTCAATCCCGGTCGCGGCCAGCACCAGGTTGTTCAAGAGGACCTCGACGCCCCGCTTGCGCAGAATGCCCTCGGCGAATCGCCCCAGACTCGCGGGCAGCTCCGGCAAGATGCGATCGGTCGCGTGGACCAGCACGACGCGGACTTCCGCCGGATCGAGACCGCGAAAACTCCGGGCGACGTACTTGACGAAGTCATTCAGTTCCGCCGCCACCTCAACTCCGGAGAAGCCCCCACCGGCCACCACGAAGGTGAGGAGCTGACGCCGAAGTTCCGCGTCATGCCGTTCGATCGAGGCCTCTTCGAGGGCGCGGATGACATGATGGCGCAGGCGGAGGGCGTCGTTCAGATCTTTGAAGGGAAGGGCGTGCTCGGGGAGGCCGCGCAGGCCACGGAAGTCCGTCACCGTTCCAAGCCCCAGCACCAGATGGTCGTAGGTGACTTCATGGGTGTGGGGCGTAAACCCTCGAGCCAGCGTCACCACCTTACGCGCGAGGTCGATCGACACGATCTCTCGCACCCTGATGTCCGTCCTGGTCAACATGCGACGCAGAGGGCTCACGACGTCGGTGAGGCCAATCGTGCCGGAGATCACCTCCGGGAGGATGGGGTGAAAGACGAAGTAGTTCTGTTTGCTGACCAGAACGATCTCGAAGTCGTCGCGCGAGCCCAGTCTCTTCTCAAGTTCCAGGGCCGCGTAGACGCCGGCGAACCCGCCGCCGAGAATCAGGACCCGAGGCTTGAGACGTTTCGAGTCAAGGTTCGTGTTCATGTTCGACCCCGCGGATTCTCCTTGCGCCCGAGACAAGGAACCCCGGTCGCCAGCCGACTCGTTTCTTGGTCCGCGCACAGTCGTCGCTTCGATGGCGGCCTGCGGGCGCAGGTTACAGGCGGAGGCCCGGCTCGGGAAGCGCCCTGCGCTCAGAGATTGCCCTCTCGGGCCGACCGCGACTCCTGGCCCGGCCGTCTGGGACGCGG
The DNA here is from genome assembly GCA_031364765.1 of Vicinamibacteria bacterium. Lineage (GTDB taxonomy): Bacteria > Acidobacteriota > Vicinamibacteria > Fen-336 > JAGNNV01 > JAGNNV01. Next base: position 6,100 of record JANLWV010000282.1, on the reverse strand, counting down.
CGTTACCCCAGCCGCTTTTCGAGGCCGTCCAGTTCCGCGACGAGCGGCGGCGGGACTTTGCCGTCGAATTTGCCGAAGAAATCCCGGATGCCGGGCGTCTCGGCCTTCCAGTCGGCCTGGTCCACGGAGAGGGCCGCGTCGAGATCCGCGGCGGAAACGTCGAGACCTTCGAGGTTCATCGCGTCCTTGGTGGGGACCGCGCCAATCGGCGTCTCCACCGCCCGGCCTTTGCCGGCCACCCGGTCCAGCATCCACAGAAGCGGACGGAGGTTCTCACCAAAGCCCGGCCAGATGAACTTGCCCGCGTCGTTCTGACGGAACCAGTTCACGTGGAAAATCTTCGGCGGTTTCTTCACGAGGGCGCCCATCTTCAGCCAGTGGCCGAAGTAGTCCGCCATGTTGTAGCCGCAGAAGGGCAGCATCGCCATCGGATCACGGCGGACGACGCCGACCTTGCCCGTCGCGGCCGCCGTGGTCTCGGAGCCCATGGTCGCCGCGGCGAAGACGCCGTGCGTCCAGTCGCGGGTCTCGAACACCAGCGGAGCCAGACGCGACCGGCGTCCGCCGAAGATGATGGCGGAGATGGGAACACCCATCGGATCTTCCCAGCGCGGGCTGATGCTCGGGCACTGGGCGGCCGCGACGGTGAACCGGGAGTTCGGATGCGCCGCCTTCCCGGTCTTGTCCCAGGGCTTCCCCTGCCAGTCGATCATGCCCGCCGGCGGGTTCTTGTCCTTGCCTTCCCACCAGGGCACGCCGTTTCCGTCCACCGCCACGTTCGTGAAGATCGTGTTGTGGGTGATGGTGTCCATCGCATTCGGGTTGGTGTCGTAGCTCGTCCCCGGCACCACGCCGAAGAAACCGGCCTCGGGATTGACCGCCCAGAGGCGACCGTCCGGACCGGGACGCAACCACGCGATGTCGTCGCCGATGGTGCGAACCTTGTAGCCCTGCTTCTGGAGAGGCGAAACGAGCATGGCGAGGTTCGTCTTGCCGCAGGCCGAAGGGAACGCGGCGGTGATGTAGTGCACCTCGCCCGAGGGCAGGGTCAATTCAAGGATGAGCATGTGCTCGGCCATCCAACCCTGATCGCGCGCCATGGTTGAAGCGATGCGAAGCGCGAAGCATTTCTTGCCGAGAAGGGCGTTGCCGCCGTAACCCGAGCCCACCGACCAGATGGTCTTCGTCTCCGGGAAATGCATGATCGCGCGACGGTCGGGCGAGAGATCGCCGATCGAGTGCACGCCCGGCACAAAGTCAGCCGACGAACCGAGCTGATCGAGCGCCTTCGCGCCCATGCGGGTCATGATCCGCATGTTGGCGACAACGTAGGCAGAGTCGGTGACCTCGATGCCCACCTTGCTGAAAGGCGAGCCGAGCGGACCCATCACGTAGGGAACCACGTACATCGTGCGACCCTTCATGGCGCCGCGGAAAAGCGGATCGGCTTTCTCCTTCGCGTCTTTGGGCGAGAGCCAGTTATTGGTGGGGCCCGCGTCTTCCTTCTTCTCGGAGCAGATGTAGGTCAGATGCTCGGTGCGGGCGACGTCGGACGGATGCGAGCGATGCAGATACGAATTCGGAACCACTTTGTCGTTGAGCTTGATGAGCGTCCCGTCGCCGAGCATCTGGGTCTTGAGGCGGGCGTCCTCCGCCTCCGACCCGTCGCACCAATGAACGCGGTCCGGCAAAAGCCACTGGGCCGTCTCGTCGACAAAACGTTCCGCTTCGTTCATGGGTCTCTTCTTCAATCCTCGATGGGTGATGACCCGCCTTCGGGGGCGTCCCTTCAGCAGGGAGGCTCGCGACATTGGGTTCGGCCCGCGATTCTACGAAAGCAGGGCCGCTAATTGTGCATTCTCCGCGCGGGTTCGGTGCCGCCGAAGGTCGAGGCGGGTTGAGAGAGTATGTTTCGATGATTCGCGCGGGCAAAAGACCCGCAGCGCGAAAGGGGGGCCTCAATGTCCCTAACGATGTTGGCAACGCTTCTTGTCGTGGCGGCGCAGTCCATAGCGCCTCAAGCCTCGTCCCGGCCGCAGACGCCCGAACCGCTCACCTTCGCGAGCGACGTGCGGATGATCCGTCTCGATGTCTCGGTCGTGGACAGTTCCGGCCGACCCGTCCGGGGCCTTGTGCCCGAGAACTTTTCCATTCTGGAGAATGGAAAGCCGGTCGACCTTTCGGTCTTCGAAGCGGTCGAGGATGGGTCGCCCGCGACCAGCGTCGCCTCCGAGGATGGCCAGCACCTCAGTCTGGCCGTGCGCGCGGAAACCCAACCCGTGAGAGATCTGCGCCAGCGGATCGTGCTGGTGGCCGACCCCTCGTCTCTCACGCCGATGCAACTCGCGCGGGTGCGCGAGGCCACTTCCAACTTCATCACGCATCAAGCGAAGGACAGGGACATCGTTCGGCTGATCAATCTCGCCACCCGCGAGGTGTGGGAGGGCCAGATTCCCGGCGATCGGGTTCGGCTGGCGTCGATCGGGCGGAAGATCTCCCGGCATAGAAACCCACTCTTCAAGGCGGGAGGGGATGGCGACTCCCTGGCCGAACAGATCGACTTCGATATGGAAGAAGAGGTGGCCGAAGCGTACTCGCAGTCGCTGCGCAGTGAGCGGTTTCTGACCCGGTTTGCGCGAACCGGAGAACTTCTCGGGCTATTCGACGAAATCCTCATCCAACTGGCGGCGGTCCCGGGACGCAAGTCTCTGGTCCTGATCTCCGCGGGATTCCCGCAGATTCGGCTGCTCGATGAGCGACTCGAGCGGACGGCCCACCTGGCGCGCGAGGCGCAGGCCGCCGTCCACTTCGTGGATGCCTTCGGGCTCGACGGCTTGCTGCCGGAGGGACGCGGTCAAAGGATGAAGCCGATCTTCGAGATGGCCTGGGACCGATCGGGCGGATCGCAGGACCTGGCGGAGGCGACCGGCGGCTCCGTGTCGCGCTTCGCGAACGTGCTTACGAACGCGGTCACTCGGGCGGCCGAAGAGGCGCGGTCGTATTACATCGTCGGCTACGTTCCCGTCCGCAAGGACGACGGAAAGTTCCGGAGCGTCAAGGTCAGGGTAAACCGCGACGACGTCACCGTTCGCACGAAAAAGGGTTACATTGCGGGCGGGATCGACAGCGGACTCGTGAGCAAACGCGTCCGCTAGATTTTGGGGACGAACTTCAGGAGGGGAAAGAGATGAACAAAGTTTTGCGCTCGAGCCTTGGGCTCGCCGTCTTTGGAATGGGGATGATGCAGGGGCCGGCGGAAGGCCCGGGACCGCGGATGAATGTCGTGGCGGCGACGAGCCGGGCTGCCATCAGCGAGTGGGATCAGCGGATTGGGGCGCTGGAGGCGCTAGGCGGCTTGAGGGTTCGGACCTCCGGCGAAGACACCATGCTCGCCGGCCGAAGCCACACCCGCTTCGAGCAGCTCTACAGGGGGGTCCTGGTCCTCGGCGGAGCGATTGTCCGACAGTCCGACGCTGCCGGGACCCTGACCGTGTTCGGCAACCTCTATGAGGGCATCGATATCGAGACGCGGCCGACCCTCTCCGAGGCAGCGGCGCGGCGGACGCTGGAGGCGGTCCATCCAGGAGGCCGCCTGTTCCCCGCGGACGTGGATCTCTTCGTCCTTCCTCTGCCGGGAGAAGGCGAGGCGATTACTTTCGTCCTCGCCTGGCGCGGCCAGATCCTGACCGGGACCGATGCGCGGACGGTGTTCGTGGACGCCCACTCTGGCGCAATCCGGCTCGACTACTCCGATCGAAACACTCAGACCGCGGTCGGCCGCGGCACCGGCGTCCTCGGAGATTCCAAGAAGGTGAGCGTGACCGGGGCCGCCGGAAGCTTCCAGGCTCAGGATCTGCTGCGACCGCCCGTCCTGCAGACCCTGGATATGAAAGGCGATCCGCTGCGCATCGAGGGCATCCTGATCGCGGGCTATCCCAACACGATCCGTACGACCGACTACGCGGCCGACAGCGACAATGATTGGACGGACGGAGGCGTGGTCGACGCGCACGCCTACACGGGCTACACCTACGATTACTACTTCAAGCGGTTCGGCCGCCGCGGCCTCAACGATGCGAACACTCCCGTCCGCTCCTTCGTGAATCTAGTGCGTCGTGAAGATCTGGCGCGCAATCTTTCCCTTTACGGGAACGACATCCTCGACTACTACGTCAACGCCTTCTACCTGCACCCCGGCGTCATGGTCTACGGCGTCGGTTTGCCCAACAACGTCACCTTGGGGGGACAAAGGTTCAACAACTTCGCGGGAGCTCTCGACATCGTGGGGCACGAATTGACCCACGGGGTCACGCGCTTCACCTCGAACCTCATCTACCGGAACGAATCGGGGGCTTTGAACGAAGCGTTTTCCGACATGATGGGCACCGCCATCGAGTTCTACTACCAGCCGGCGGGCAACGGGTCGATGCAGGCCGACTACCTGTCCGGCGAGGACATCGCCACGGCGGCCACCTTCCCTTTAAACGGCATTCGTTCGATGCAGAATCCGGCGCTCTTCGGAGACCCCGATCACTACTCGGTGCGCTTCACCGGAACTGCGGACAACGGAGGTGTCCACATCAATTCCGGCATCGCCAATCACGCCTTTTACCTTGCCATCGAGGGTGGAACGCACCGTCTGGGCGCGCGAGTCACGGGCGTGGGCGCCGCTAACCGCGAGCAGATCGAGCGCGTGTTCTATCGAGCTTTCACCGCGTTTCTGGTTCCGTCGAGCAACTTCGCCGCCGCCCGCGTGGCCACGATCCAGGCGGCTCGTGAGTTGTATCCGAGCAACCCGGCCGTCGAGGCGGCCGTCACACAAGCCTGGACCGCCGTAGGGGTGAACTGATGAAGCGCGCTGAAACCGGGATGACGATCGCCCTCACCCTCACCCTCGTCCTTGTCCTTGCCCTTGCCCTGGCAAGCCCGTCGCTCGCCCAGGACAAGCAGCCGGTATCGGGCCTCACCGGGCAGACGCCTTCGGGCGAAAGCCGGATTGAGGTGGGGCTCGCGTTTGCCCAAACCATCGGCGCCTCCCACTTCAGCTCGTCGCAGACCATCCGCGAGTACGCCGAAGACGGAACGTTCAAGAGCTCGTACAGGGTGGGAGGCTCTCCCGGAGGAGGGTTCGATCTCCAGTACAACGTGAGCAGCAAATTCGGGCTGAGGCTTGGAGCGCAAACGTTCTCCCGGAAATCGACGGGCACGTTCGAAGCGCAGGTTCCGCACCCGTTCTTCTTCTCGAGGCCGCGAAGCGTCAGCGGAACCAAAGGAGGCCTCGGCTTCAGCGAAGCGGCATACTCGCTCACCGGCGTTTATCGCGCCGGTTCGGGCAAATGGCGTGTGAATTTCGAAGGCGGGCCCGCGTACTTCTCGGTCAACGCCACCGTCGCGGAGAAGGTCACCTACGGCGAGGTCTATCCATACGACACCGCTACCTTCAGCGGAATCGTCTCCGTGAAGAGGAAGGCTTCGCCTTTCGGCTTCGCGGTGGGTCTTGAAGTCGGTCGTGAGCTCGCGAAATCCGTGACTGTAGTGGCCCAGGGGCGCTTCACCCAGGGCTCAGGCGACATCGACGTGAATGGCCAGAAGATCCACATCAAGGCCGGCGGGGCTCAGGCTCGACTGGGCCTGCGGTTTGTTCTGGCCCGGAAGAGAGTTCAGGGTTGACCTGAGGACCCTTCGGTTCCCTCAGGGTCCGGTTCCGACGCACGCGATCTAGGTCGTCCTCTGCATCGCCTTCAGGTATCGGCTCGGCAGATCTCGCCCGAGACGCTCGCCGATGAGGCGTGAGGCGGCCGCGACTTTCGTGATGTCGACGCCCGTTTCGATTCCCATGCCATGGAGCATGTAGAGCAGATCTTCGGTGGCGAGGTTGCCCGACGCGCCCGGGGCGTACGGACATCCGCCGAGTCCGCCCGCGGAACTGTCGACAATCGAAACACCGAGCTGCAACGCGCGAAGGACATTCGCGAGGGCGCTGCCGCGGGTGTCGTGAAAGTGGACGGCGAGACGCGGCAGATCGACGTTCCGGATCACCGCCTCGATGACGTCATCGACCTGACTCGGAACACCCACGCCGATGGTGTCGCCGAGCGAG
>JANLWV010000251.1:0-3959 GCA_031364765.1 Vicinamibacteria bacterium | reverse complement strand
TTGAAAAATAAGGGTGATTATCCCTTTTTACAAGTGGGTTTTACCATCCCTGCTTTGCCTGAATTCAAATACGTAATAATTGATGACCGAGCTTAAGAAAACAACAAAGGATCCGAATCTGATCTACGATGTCGGGCTGCACCGGGGACAGGACACCGATTTTTACCTGAAAAAGGGTTACCGTGTGGTCGCATTTGAGGCCGATCCGCGAAGCGCAGAGTTTTGCCGGAGCCGTTTTGAGAGTGAGATCAGCGAGGGACAGCTGGAGATCGTCGAGGGAGCCCGACGAAGCAATCTCGCGGGTCGAGCGTCAAAGGCATGCGGCGTTCACCGGCCACTATCGCGGCCGGCGTCGGCGCGTTGCGGACTGGGGCCGTCGCGAGGGAGTTGCAGACGATGCCGCGGGTCGGGCCGATAAGGCGGGGCGAGCCGTCGGCGGGGCCGCCGCGGCACCAGTTGAATCCGGACGACGACCTTTGCGCGGCCGAAACGGAGCCGGAGCCGCCGCGGCAAACCTGTCCGAGCGGGTGTTCCCCCGCCCGCGCAGGAACGACGTCACCTCGCGTGGCGTGAGAGAGCGGAACTCCCCGACGTTGAGGCCCGTCGCGGTGAGCATGCCCAGGCCGACGCGCTTTAACTTCTCGACCGGGTGGCCAAGAGCTTGAAGCAGACGTCGCACTTCGTGGTGCTTGCCTTCGTGAAGCCGGACCTCGACCCAGGAGTTCTCGGCCGGCTCAATCACGCGCGCGCCGTCGAGCGCGAGTCGCTCGCCTTCAATCACCAGGCCACGTCGCGCTTTGAGGAGAGTCTCGGGCGTGGGCGTGCCCTTCACCTTCGCGTGATAGCGGCGCTCCACCTCGTATCGCGGATGAGCCACCCGTTCCGCGAACGCGCCATCGTTGGTGAGGAGAATGAGGCCTTCGGTCGCGTAATCGAGCCGCCCCACCGGATACAGACCAGGGAATTTCGGGACCAGATCCATGACCGTGGTGCGTCCTTCGGGATCGGACCTCGTGGACACCACACCCTTGGGCTTGTTGAGCAGCAGGTAGACGCTCTCCACCGTGGGCCGGATCCGCCGGTCATCGACCCGGATGGCGTCGGTCGAGGCGTCCGCCTTTTCCCCCAGCTCCTGCACGGTCACGCCGTTCACGCTGACCCGGCCCTGGGTGATGAGCTCCTCGGCCGCCCGCCTCGAGGCGACGCCGGCTCGGGAAAGAATCTTCTGCAGGCGTTCCATCATGGCTTCGACTCTTCAGGGCCTCCAAAGGCGAGGTCGGCCTGCGCCGGCTCCGGCTCCGGCTCGAAGAGAGGCGCTTCCACCGGCTTCGGGCTGTCCAGCGCGCGCTTCAAGCCAACCACATCGACGTCGTCGCCCAGGATCTCGGCAAAGTCCTCGATCTTCGGAAGGTCCTCAAGGTCTTTGAGGCCGAACTGAAGAAGAAACTCCCGGGTGGTGCCGTAGAGCAGGGGACGGCCGACCACTTCTTTGCGGCCCAGAATCTTGATGAGCCGGCGTTCGAGCAGCGTCTTGACCACGCCACCCGACTTGATGCCGCGTAGTTCGATGATCTCCGGCAGGGTGGCCGGCTGCTTGTAGGCGATCACGGCCAGAGTCTCGAGGGCCTGGGTGGAGAGTCGGGCCGGAGACCTGGGGTCGAGCAGCTCGCGCACCCACTCGTTGTGCTCGGGACGCGACGTGATCTGGTAGCCCCCCGCCACCTCGATGAGCTGAAGGCCGCGGTTGTCGGCGGAGTAGAGCGCCTTGAGCCGGTCGAGCTGCGTTTCGATCAGGGTCTTGTCGACGCCCTTGAACACGCGCAACAGCTCCTTCATGGTCACCGGTTCCTTCGACACGAAGGTCAGGGCTTCGACGATGGCGAGGATCTCCTCGGGCTTCGGATGGAGTTCTTCGGGGATCGACTCCGCTTCGAGGGGGTCTGAGGGCTCCACGGTCCCGGGCGGTTTGCTTTCGTGTTCAGGCATAAGGGCTCTTGCTTCAGGAAACCGTCGTCGTAAATTTGGAGCCTTCTTCCGGGGGGCCGATCGGCCGGAACAGACGGATCGCCTCGAAGGCGGACCGCTGGTAGACCCTGATGCGTTTCAAATGGATCAGTTCCAGCAAGGCGATAAAGGTCAGAATCATCTCGGCCTTGGTGTTGAGGCTCTCGAAGAGGCTCATGAATTCAAGCGACTCCCCCACTCTGATCATGGCCAGGAGGTCTTGAATCGCTTGATCGACCGACTTGCCCTCGCCTTCCACCTCGAGCTGAACGAGGAGTTTCCGGCGGTCGAGCAGCTCCTTGAACGCGGACACCAGGTCGAACAGGCCGGCTTCGAGCATCTCCTCGCCCGCGTCGTCCTTGAACTTCGGCACCACCACATCGGGCCGGATCCAGGTGGCGGTGCGAATCTCGTACTGCTGCCGCAAAACGCCGGCCGCCTGTTTGTACCGCTCGAACTCGAGCAGACGCTGAATCAGCATTTCGCGCGGATCCTCGCCGTCGTCCTCGGCTTCGCTCGGCGAGACCGGCACCAGCATTTTCGACTTGATGTGGATGAGGGTCGAGGCCATGACCATGAACTCGCCCGCCACTTCGAGATTCAGGATGGCCATGAGGCGGATGTACTCGATGTAGGCCTTGGTGATGGGGGCGATGGCGATGTCGCGGATGTCCATCTGGTTCTTGCGGATGAGATGGAGGAGCAGATCGAGAGGGCCTTCAAAGTCCGAGATGTCGAACTTCACCTGGATCCTGGGCGCGTCGTCGGGGAACGCGGGCTCCCATCCGGCGGGCGCGGTCAGTTTATTCGAGCCCTCAGCGCTCTCCTCGGGCGGCGGCCCCTCCGCGGGTAGCGTCGCCATCAGTATGAAATCTTCATGGCCTGGCGGACTTCCAACATCGTGGCCTGGGCCACTTTGCGCGCTCTCTCGCTGCCGTCTTTGAGGATGTCCATCACCGTATCCGGTCGCGCGCCCAACTCCTCGCGCTTCTGCCGCATCGGCGCGATCCTGGCCACCACATGGTCGGCGAGTCTCGACTTGCACTCGATGCAGCCAATCGAGGCGGTGGTGCAACCCTCGGTCGCCCAGTCCCTCGTCTCCTGGGTGGAGAACGCCTTGTGGAGATCGAACACCGGGCACTTCGCGGGATCGCCCTTGTCGGTTCTGCGCTGCCGCGCGGGGTCCGTGACCATGGTCTTGAGCTTCGACCGGATCTCCGTCTCGGTATCCTTGAGGAAGATCGAGTTCGAATAGCTCTTCGACATCTTCCGGCCGTCGGTCCCGGGCGTGCGCGGAGTGTGAGTTAGAAGAGTCTGAGGCTCTGGAAAAACCGGGCCGTAGAAGTTGTTGAAACGCCGGACGATCTCGCGCGAAATCTCGATGTGAGGCGCCTGATCCTCGCCCACCGGCACGGCATTGGCCTTGTAGATGATGATGTCCGCGGTCTGCAGCAGCGGATAGCCGAGAAAGCCGTAGGTGGCGAGGTCGCGGTTTTCGAGATTCGCCTGGACTTCCTTGTAGGTGGGCACTCGTTCGAGCCAGGAAACCGGCGTGGTCATCGAGAGAAGGAGATGCAACTCCGCATGTTCGGGCACCAGGCTCTGAATGAAAACGCAGGACCTTCCAGGATCGATGCCCGCGGCCAGCCAGTCGAGAGCGACTTCGATGACGTTCTGACGGATGGACGACGGATCCGCGTAATCGGTGGTGAGGGCGTGATAGTCGACGACGGCGTAGAAGCAGTCGTACGGAACCTGAAGGCGGACCCAGTTGTCGAGCGCGCCGGTGAGGTGGCCAAGTTGCAGGGCGGCGGTGGGTCGCATGCCGGCAGTGGTCTCGTGGGGTGTGCCCCGCATTTCGCAAGGGGTGAATGCGGGCTACGATGGTGGACGATCGACCAGGAAATTGCCATGCGCGTCACGCTCGCTAATTTGCAGAAACTCGCCGCCGCGAA
>JANLWV010000250.1:0-6073 GCA_031364765.1 Vicinamibacteria bacterium | reverse complement strand
GAGACATCGCCTCGCCCTGGCCCACCTTTCAATTGTCAACGTGGATGCGACCCTCATTGCCGAGCGGCCGCGTCTTTTCGGTCACCTCACCGCGATGAAGAAAAACGTCGCCGTGCTCCTCGGGCTCGAGCTGGATCAGGTGTCCATCAAAGTCAAAAGCACCGACGCGCTCGGGGCCATCGGTCGCGGCGAGGGAATCGCCGCCCAGGTCCTGGTTTTGCTAGTAAGGAATCTCGAATGCCCATAGTCTGTGGAATCCATCCCGTTCTCGAAGCGCTCGCCACCGGCTCCCGGACCATCGAACGCGTCGTGGTCACCAAGGGAGTTCGCAACAAACGAATCCTTGAAGTCATCCGTAAAGCCAGCGAGCGGGGCGTTCCCCTGCGCTTCGAGCCCCGCGAAGCGCTGGACCGCGCCGCGGACGGCGAGCGGCATCAGGGCGTCCTCGCCATTGTGGCCGAGAAGGGTCTGCTCAGTCTCGAAGAATTGCTGAAGAGCGCACGAACTCCCGCTCTCTTCATGTTGCTCGATGGAGTTGAGGATCCCCGGAATCTGGGAGCGATCATTCGCAGCGTGGACGCTTCGGGGGCGGACGGAGTGATCCTTCCCGACCGTCACACCGCCTCCCTCTCGGACGCCGCGTCCCGCACCGCCGCAGGCGCTCTGGAAAGCGTGAAGATCGCGCGCATCGGCAACGTGGTCCAGGCTTTGGAGTCGCTCAAGGCCAAGGGCTTCTGGATTGTCGGCTTTGACGGATCGGGCAAGGAGCGCTGGGACGCGATCGACTACAAGCGGCCGATCGTTCTCGTTCTCGGCGGCGAGGGCAGGGGCATCAGGCGTCTGGTCAAAGAGCACTGCGATCACGTCGCTTCGCTTCCCGTTTTTGGCCAGGTCTCTTCGCTGAACGTCTCGGTGGCCGCGGGCATCGCGCTCTATGAAGCGGTGCGGCAGCGCGGAACCGTGCCGACGCTGGCTCGTCCCATTCCTCCCCGCGCGTTGGCGGTGAAGAAGCGCTTGGTCATTGGTCCGCCTCCCGAAGATCGCGAAGAGGATCCGGGAGCCAGGCGGAGAGCGGCGGCGATCGCTTCGCTCGCTTCCGCCCCGGAGCCGGCTGGTGGGGCCAAGCCCGAGGTCCCTTCGGAGAGTGCCCCGGCCGTAATGCCCGTGGTGTCCCAGCCGTCACCCCTGGATTCCGACGAGACCGAACCCATCGTGCCCGAGGCTTCGGTTCAAGCGATTGCGCCCGATGACGATGGCGATTTGGAGGACGACAGCCGCGCCGCGCGGGCGGCTGATGCCGACCCCGACGACACGGGTGACGACGACCGCGACGACGATGAGTCCGACCACGGTGATGACGGTGATGGGGAAGAAGGCGAGGAGGGCGACGCGGGCAACGAGGACGACGACGGCGATGAGGACGGCGACGGCGCCGAGGAGGAAGACAAGGGCGACGCGGCCTCGGATCTAGCCGCACCTTTCATGCCGGAGGACAACTCCGGCGGCGGCGAAGTCACTTGGGGCTCGGAGAAGGAGCTTCATGCTCACCGCCCGCGTCGTGAAGGCGAACGCCGGTTCGGTCACAACGGCGGCCGGAGTCCCGGCCGGCCGAACGATCGGAAGAAGGGGCCCAAGCCCCAAGGCGGAGGTGCTATGCCGCAGGGTCCGAGACCTCAAGGTCAGGCGCAGGCGGGCGGTCGCGATCAGAACCGAGACCAGAATCGCAATCAACAACAGCAACGTCGAGGCCCCGATCGCCCACATGCGCCGCGGCCTCCTCAGCAGGTCGGCCAGGGCGGCGCTCCGCAGAATGAGAGTGAGAACGGCGGGGCTCCTTCCGACGCATCGGCGCCGCAGAACGGGGGCGAGAACCGCGGGTCCGATCAGCCCCGCGATGCGAATCGGCCCAGCCAGCCTCGCCGCCGCAACCGCCGTCGTCGCGGTGGTCGGGGCCGCAGCGGGGCAGGCGAGAGACCACAAGGAGATCCAAACGCCCCTCCGGGCCAGCCACGCGAAGGAAATGGCAACGAGCCGCCTGAGCGCGGGCCGAGGCCGCAGCCGCAGGGCGAAGCCCCGGCCAATGGCGGCGAGCCCGGGCCCACGGGCGACGGCGCGCCGCGCGAAGGCGGCGGCGCTGATCAACAGAGCCAACGAGAGCGGGACCGCCGTCGTCGCCGTCGACGAGGACGTCGCGGCAACGGTGGTCAGGGCGGCGGCCAGAACGGCGGACCGGGTCAAGGCGGTTCGTCGGGCTCGTCTGGGGGCTCGCCCAGCTCAGAGTAGCGAAGCCCTCCCATGCGTAGCTTCATCGTGGGAACCGCCGGGCACATCGACCACGGCAAGAGCACCCTGGTCAAAGCCCTCACGGGAACCGACCCCGATCGCCTCAAGGAAGAGAAGGAACGGGGAATCACCATCGATCTCGGCTTCGCGCACGCGCCGCTCTCTGAGGATGTAGTTGCGTCCTTCATCGACGTGCCCGGCCACGAGAAGTTTGTTCGGAATATGCTGGCCGGAGTGAGCGGTATCGATGCCGTGCTCCTCGTCATCGCGGCGACGGAGGGCGTGATGCCGCAGACCCGGGAGCACTTCCACATCTGCCGCCTGCTCGGGATCGAGCGCGGCGTCATTGCCCTGACCAAGGTCGATGTGGCGGGCAAAGCGATGATCGATCTCGCCGACGCCGACGCCGCTGACCTCGTTTCGGGCTCCTTCCTGGAAAAGGCTCCGATCATCAAGGTCTCGAGCCGGACCGGCCAGGGCCTCGAAGCGCTATCCCAGGCGCTCCTGGCCCTGGCGCATCGGACTCAGGCCCGCGCCCAGACCGGTCTACTTCGCCTTCCCATCGACCGAGTCTTCACCCTCCGGGGTTTCGGCACCGTGGTCACCGGGACCCTCACCGGAGGCAAGGTCGATGTCGGAGAGGAACTGATCGTGCTGCCTTCTGAGCGGAGGGTGCGGGTTCGCGGACTTCAAGTGCATGGGGAGCGCGTCGACACCGCCGTCTCCGGCGAACGCACGGCCATGAATCTCGCCTCGGTGCTGGTCGAGGATCTGGCGCGTGGCGACGTCCTGGTTCGAGAAGGGACGCTGCGGAGCACCCGCGTCGCTCACTTGGCGCTTCAGCTTCTCGATGGCGTCATCCTGAAGCACGGCGCAAGGGTGAGAGTTCACGCGGCGAGCGCCGAGGCTCTCGGACGGGTGAGGTTCACCGAGGCGGAACTCGCGAGGGGCGGCAAGACGGTGGCGGAGATCCGATTCGAGTCTTCCGTCGTTCTGGGGCGAGGAGACCGCATCGTCCTTCGCAGCTACTCGCCGGTCGAGACCATCGGCGGCGCCCGGGTTCTCGATCCTCTGCCGCGACCGCGACGGCGGGCCGAGATCGCCTCTCTTCAGGTCATGGAGCACGAAACGGATGTCGAAGCCTCGGCACGCTTCCTCCGGGAGGCGGGGACTTTCGGTCTCGATCTGCGGACCGTCGCGGCCAGGCTGGCGTTGCCGGCGGAAGCCGCGCGACGGGTCATGGACTCGGTCTCGTCCGCCGTGAGCCTCGTCGGAGTTCCGGATCACTCCGTCGACGTCGCGCACCTTAAGGGCCTCGAACAGGCCGCCCTCGATCGACTGAAGCAGCTTCATGAGAAGGACCCTCTGGCGAAGGGCATCTCGAAGGAAGAGTTGCGGCGACGGATCTTCAGCAAGGCGCATGCGGGAGTGTTCGAGAGCGCCCTGGCACGTCTGGCCGAGGCCGGGGAGGTCGTCGAATCGGCCGACCTCGTAGCGCTCAAGGCGCATCGCGTGCAACTGAGCGGCCCCGAGGGCGCGGCCCGAGCCAGAATCGAAGCGGCGCTTTCCGCCCAGGGCCTTGAGGGAGTGTCGTTGTCGAATCTTCACGTCCAACTCCGCCAGGATCAGAAGGCCTGCGAGAACGCCGTGCGGGTTCTGGTCCAGGAGGGTGTCGCGGAACGCATTGGGCCGGGCCTCCTGGTGGCGCGTTCGGCCCTGGAAGCGTTTCGTGCGGCTGCGCGTGCGCGTTTCAAGCCAGGCGCAAAGCTCGATGTGGCTGAGGTCAAGGAACTCACCGGCCTCTCGCGGAAGTACGTGATCCCGCTCCTCGAATGGCTGGACCGGGAGCGGGTGACGAGGCGCGTCGGTGCGTCGAGAATTGTTCTGTGAAGGCCAAGGCTCCGAAAGCCGCGAGGGCCGCGAAAACGGTCGGGACGGCGAGCAGCGAACGGATCGTGACTCTTGACGTTGGCGGTCGGCCGATCACGGTCAGTCTGCATGGAGACGGAAAGTGCGCGGTCATCCTTGGTCCGGGTGCTGGTGGCACACGGCAGACGCCCCAACTTCTCGCGGTCGCAGCGTTCCTCGATCCCAAGCGCTACACCACGCTCCTCTTCAACTTCCCGTACCAGGAGGCCCGCCGGAAGTTTCCCGACCAGGCCGCCGTGCTTGAAGACACGATCGCTCGCGTCGCTGATCACGCTCGCGCCCCACTCGGCGCCACGAAGGTCGTACTGGGCGGCCGATCGATGGGCGGACGCATGGCGTCCCAGGCCGTGGCGAAAGGTCTTTCCTGCGACGGTCTCGCGTTTCTGGCCTATCCGCTCCACCCGCCCGGGCAAGAGACCAAACTCCGCGACGCCCATCTCGGGGCGATCCGGGCGCCGATGCTCTTTCTCCAGGGCACCCGCGACGTATTCGCCCGGCTCGACCTCCTGAAAGCGACGGTGGCGAGCCTCGGGTCGCGCGCCCACCTCACGCTCTTCGAGGACGCCGATCACTCATTCAAAACGCCCCGCGGAGCGGTGGCAACGTCGAAGGAAACCGAGGCCGCCGTCCTGGCCCGATTGAGGGAGTGGCTGGATGGGACTGTCGGGTCGGAGGCTTAAGGCCTCGGAGTCGTCCAACACCCCGCGTGGAAGACTCGACGAACGCTCAAAGACCATCACCGGGGCTCCTTCTCTGACAGAAAAGTGTTAACTATGCCCCCGGACGTTTTGTCAACGATGTTCCCGGCTGCTCACTTACAGCCTCTACTTCAGCAACCGCCGGAAGACGTCACGCAGCCGCGACGCTGTCCTCGCAAGGGTGGACCCAGGACTCCTAGCGAGCGCGACTAGGCACTGGCACGTGCAGATGTATCCTCCAGGCATACTTGGCACCGCCGATGGCCGGTCCGAAGAACCAAAGCAATGATCCCCTGCCGCACAACGTTGACAAACGCTAGTGGCAACCACAGTTCTCTATCCAGATCCAGCCGCCGGCCGTCATGCGCTAACCCGGCGCTTGTTGGCAACCTGCCCGACGGACTCGCGAAACCCATTCTGCCCGGACTCTCCGGGTCGAGGCCCTAACGCCACGCTGAAATCAAGTCGGCTTCGAGCCCTTTCCGCTGACAGCGATGTCTCGACCCGCTCGCAACCCATCGAACTAACCGACGTCCGCAGAACACGCGGATAACCAGCAAGGGCCGCGGTGGTCTGTTTGGTGCGCGGACCTTGTCAGGTTCATCCGATTGTTCGACGGCCCGGGCCACTACGCCGGGATGTCCTCCAAGCGCACGCCCTCACCTCGACGAAGCGCTGTGCGGGCGTTCTGAATGCGAGCCAGGAAGTCCGGATGGTGTTCGAGACGGTATTCAAACCAAGCCTCCTCCGACTCAAACCCAATGAGGATGCCGGCTGGGCGACCATGGCGGGTGATCACAATCTCTTGACTAGCGGCAAGGCGCAGGTAGCGGGACAGGTCATCCTTCACTTTCGCTAGGGCCACCAGGTGGGCTTGGCGCCCCCTTCTGCTTGAGCCAGGCGTCCGCTTGCGCTTTGGGGACGATGGCGAGGATCTCAACTGCGGTCTCTGTGACGTCATAGAACACTCTGATTTCACCGACCCTTAGTCGGAACTGGGGCCGATCCAGACCCCGAAGACGCTTGATTCGACTCCGACTGAGCTTCTCAGGCTCGAATCGAAGATGGGTGTCGATCGCATCTCGGACCTCAGCCCGAGCGTGCGAAGTCCAACACTTAGTATCCTGCGAAGCGGAAATATACAGCGCGGTATGACTGGATAA
>JANLWV010000072.1:0-5769 GCA_031364765.1 Vicinamibacteria bacterium | reverse complement strand
GACACCAGGTCCTGAAGGAGGGGCCCCTCTCCGCAGATCAGGAAGCGGCAGTCGGGTTTCGCCTTCACAACGATGGCGGCGGCGCGAAGGAGGGTGGCTTGATCCTTGTGATCGACGAGCTGGGCCACGTTGCCGATGAGGGGCGCGCCCGCGGGAACGTCCAGGCCGAGAAGCGCCTCCCTCCCCCCCGCTTCGGGCCGGCGGTCCTTCACACCTTCGTGGACCAGCGCGATCTTCTCCATGGGCAGACCACTTTGAATGAGGACATCGCGCACCGCGCGGCTGACGGCGAGGATTCTGTCCATTCGTGAGTACTTCAGCCGCGACATGAAGTGCAGAGGGAAGTCGACGCGCCGACTCGCAACAAGTCGGGGCCGGGTCTCCAGGTTGCGAACCGCGAGAATCGAGGGCAACAAACCGTGCGACTCGTGGACGTGCATCACATCAGGTTGAAACGGAGCCGCGGCGGCCCAGACGGCGCCAAGCGTCTGCCACGAAAGGTCGCCCCTTCCGACCGTGGCCGCTTGAACGGGCAGAGAAGCCCTCGAAGCGCGTGCCGCGAGCTCTCCTTCGGCATTTGCGAAGATCCGAACTTCATGGCCGCGGGCGATTTGCCCTTCCGCGGTCAGAACAATCTGATTCTGACCGCCCCGCCATTCGGTGGCGGTATCGACATGAAGGATCCTCATGAAGACCGCGAACGCGAGGTCTCGAGCGCCTTCAGTTTCTCGAACTTCTGTTGCACATAGAGGGCATTCAGGCGAGAGATTCGGAGACCGATGCCGCCCAGGAAAACCCCGCCCTTGAAGAAATAGTTGCGAAGAAAGGCGAAGAACGAAGCGGCCTCTCCGAAGCCGGGAGCTGCCCTTCGGCCTTTCCGGTACGCCTCCTCCGCCCAAAGCGTGCTGTAACGATCCATTCGGCGCAGATGATCGGCCTCGTCGCGGTAGGGCCGGTGAATGATCTCTGCGGAAAGACGCCCGACCGGCCCTTCAACCTTGACCGATTCGTGCACGAGGTCGCCGGCGAAACGGCCCCGCCTTCGGTCGAAGAGGCGGAGTTGCCAGTCCGGGTACCAGTCGGTGGCGCGGATTTCGTGGCCGAGGTAGTGGGTCACGCGGGGAATGCGATAGCCGGACTTCGGCAGGGTGTCGCCGGCGCAGACCTCTTGAATCTCCTCTCGCAGGGCATGACTCACTTCCTCATCCGCATCCAGGGACAGGACGATGTCGTATCGCGCGTGGGTCACCGCGAAGTTCTTCTGGGACACGAAACCATCGAACGGACGTTCGATGAGCCGGGCGCCGGTAGCGCTTACCCGGGCCGAGGTCGAATCCTGCGACTCGCCATCGACCACCAGAACCTCGTCGCAGAACGCGACGCTGCGGAGCGCGGCTTCGATACGATCCTCCTCATTCTGGGCGATGAGGACGGCGGAGATTTGCGGCACAAGCCGATGATATCGGCGGTATGGGATTCGCAGCCTTCGAGAGGCCGAGGCTGACTAGAGAACTTCCGACGCTCGCGGCGCGTCACGCTTCACGAGCGACCTAAGCGCCGCGATCAGGATCGGCATCACACCGAACAACAGGAAAATCGAGTCGGCGAAGATCCGCACCCATTCGAGGGTGTGGAAGGTTCCGCTCATCAGGTAGGTAAGACGACGCGCGTGCCAGTAACCGTTGTTCAGGACATCGGACAGCTGAAGGACGCCGCCGGGAAACAGATCCACCAGCACCATGAGAGCGAGCCCGGCGTTCAGGCCCCAGAACCCCACGCGCACGAATTTCACGGTACCCGCCCAGACCGCGTCGGTCTGCATCGCGCGCAGACAGAAGACCAGGACGGCAAGGGCGAGCATTCCGAAGACCCCGAACATGGCCGCGTGACCGTGGTTGGTGGTCAGCATCGTGCCGACCTCGAAGTAGGAAATGATCGGCAGGTTGATGAGGAAACCGAAGACTCCGGCACCCACGAAGTTCCAGAACCCCACCGCCATCAGGAAGTAGATCGCCCAGATCTGGCCTCCCGCGAAGGCGCCAGTGCAGTCGTCGCACTGACGGTCCTTCATGCGCACGAAGTCCCAGGCGTCGAGAGTGAGCAGGGTGAGCGGCACCACCTCCATCGCCGAGAAGGCCGAGGCGAGGCCCATGTTGAGCGTGCCCTGGCCCGTGAAGTACCAGTGATGACCGGTGCCGATGATGCCCGCCCCGAGGTACAGGATGGCGTCCAGATACACCACGCGCGTGGCCGTGGTCACATTCACCAGGCCCATCTGGTGGAACATCGTGGCGACGAGAACGGTGGCGAACAACTCGAAAAAGCCTTCGACCCAGAGGTGAATGATCCAGAAACGCCAGTTGTCGATGACCGCGAAGTTGGTATGCGGACCGTAAAAGAGAGCGGGCAGGTAGAAGATCGGAATGGCGGCGGCCGAGTACAGGAAAAGGGAGGCCAGTTCCGAACGCCCGGGCACCCTCATGGCGGGCCGCAGGGCCCGGTACATGAGGACGAGCCAGAGCACCAGAGCACCGGCCAGCAGCACCTGCCACACCCGCCCGAGGTCCAGATACTCGGAACCCTGGTGGCCGAACCAGAACCAGAGGTCGCCGAGCCGGTCGTTGATTCCCAGCCACTCGCCGAGGAGACTGCCGAGAACCACGAAGACGAGCGCGCCGAAAAGTATGTTCGCGCCGAGGCGTTGCCCTTTCGGCTCCTCGCGGCCCACCAGGGGAGCGAGGAAGAGGCCCCCCGCCACCCAGGCGGTGGCAATCCAGAAGATCACGAGTTGCAGGTGCCAGGTTCGAAGCAGGTTGTAGGGAAGGTAGGACGCGATATCCAAGCCGTAGAAAGCCCCCGGCTCGACCCGGTAATGAGCCAAAGCGCCTCCGGTGAGGCTCTGCAACGCGAACAGGGCGGCGACCACGGCGAAGAACTTTCCCGTGGCCCACTGACTTGGCGTCAGCTTCCATCCGGTGAGAGCGGTGTCGTGAAAGTGGGCGGCTGACTTCTCGCTGCCCCACCCGAGGTAGTCGAACTTGCCGAAGAAGAAGAGGATGGCTCCGATGCCGCCGAGAAGCGTGATCAGGCTCAGGGCGCTCCACAGATAGGTGGAACTGCTGGGGCGGTTGCCGACCAGCGGCTCGTAGGGCCAGTTGTTGGTGTACGAGTAGTCCTTGCCCGGCCGATTGGCGACGGTGGCCCAGGAAGCCCAGGCGAAGTAGGCATTGAGGGCCTTGACCTCGGACGGATCCTTGATGAAGAGCGGCCCGAGCCCCGGCGCCGGGGTGGGTCCGCGGAAGTACTGTTCCCACTCGCGGCCCTGGACCACGATGGAGGAAGCCTCGCAGGGACTGAACACCAGAGTGTCGGTCGAGGGATCGTAGCGGTTCTTCTTCAGGTCGCCCGCCGCGTCACCGCAGATCTCCGCGAGGCGATGGAGGTACTCAGCGCTGTAGTCGGGTCCGAGGTACGCGCCGTGGCCCCAAAGCGATCCGTGCTCCATCAAGCCGTACTTGAGGAAGACCTCCTGGCCATGAAGGATGGTCTCCCGATCGAACAGCGTGGTCCCCGCGGCATCGGTGACGCGCGCCGGGATCGGAGGCGCATTCGTGTACGTGAGCACGGTGACGAGGGTCAGGACCGAGAACCCCGCGATCGTCACCAGAATGGCGGCGTGGCGCCACCAGGGCGAGAGACTTGTGGGTTCCCCGTCTGGCTCCGTCATCTCAACTCCTGGCGCGGCACCGTCTCCGCTCGTGCTGGTTCCCGTGCATGATACTGCGACGTACACGAGACAACCATCTCGGAGCTCGACCGGCGCCGGCACGAGGCCCTCGATCTGAAGCTTCAGCTCCAGAAGCACCCAGGTGTGGTGATCGGGGCCGGGGTTGCAATGGTCGCAGCCGTGGCCGGAGCCATCGCGATGGTCGTCCGCGCCCGGAGGAAGGAAATCCAAAGCGTACAGTGGGCGCCGTGGCGAATCGCGGGCCCTCCGAGTCTCGCGTCCACGGAGCGGAGTCGGATGCTCAGGTTTCTTCTCAGGAGCGCCATTCCGATCGGCATCGGGGTAGCCCGGGGCTTTCTGGGAAAGAAGAGAACAATCTACAAACCGGCCTGAGCACCACCCTTGCTTCTGTCCGTCCATTCGCCTTGCTCGGAGGGCGAGATCCCGAGTGTTCGCGGGGTTTGCGGGCCTACGGACGTGGCCCCGATCTTGCTCAAGGTAGCGGTGCGCCAGCGATTCCCCCCGATCCGCCAAGCAGCGCCGGGAGGAAACCCGGGCTGGCCATCAATCAAGCACGAGCGTTACCCAAGGAGGTTTCATGAGCAACCACACGGCGGATTCAACCTGTCACGGCATGTCGTATTCCGCGCTGACCGTCTCTTTTCTGGCCGGTGGCATCGCGGGCGCCACGGCTGCACTACTCCTCGCGCCACAGTCCGGCAAGGACACGCGCGCGATGATGGGGCGCAAGCTGAATGACACCGCCGACTCGGCCCGCGAGCTGAAGGGTCGCGTGGCCGACAAGCTGAACGATGCCGCTGGCTCGGCCCGGGAGCTGAAGAGTCGGATGGTCGACAAGCTGAACTCTGCCACAGACTCGGCTCGCGCATTTAAGGATCGAGCGTTCCGCCAGAGCCAAAAGATCCGTGAGGAGGCCACGCACGGCGTGGAGGAGGCAGCCTCCGCCTTCGGCAGGGCTACGCACGAGTAACGAAGGAGCGGCGAACCGGCGCGATTTAGCGTCGGTCTAGAAGACGACGCGCTCGGAAATAACCCTTCCCGCCGCGTTGACCTTCACCTCGCAGAAAAAGCCGTTGGCCCGACGGTCGGCAAACCGCAGATCGCGCCAGACGATCACGCTGAGATCACCTTCCTTCCGCGTCTCGAGCCTGGGAAAAGCGGAGAAATCGAGGAAAACCCGCGCCGCTTCACTCTCCTTTGCCACGCGGCTCACCAGGGCGTCGGGCGGGAGTCTTTGAAAAGTGACCTTGCTGCGGGACGTCCCGAGGGCGCGAACATAGCCGGTGGCGAAGTTCGCATCGCTCTTCGCAATGAAACGCCATTTGTTTGGGGAGAGGGGATCTGGAAGCGCTCGAACCACGTCGAACTCCGGTCCCGCGAGGCCTTGAGCCTGATCCTGCGCCAGGGAGTGAGCAAAAGCGCGCAGGCCAATGTAGGCGAGAGCGCCCGCCATCGCCCACCGGTTGGTGCTGACGGTTCGGAACCAGCGCCGGCCAAGGCAGGCGACCAGGAGGAGAAGAATGAACGCGGGATCGATGATGAACATCCAGTCCCACGAGTACCAGGTCGAATCAAACGGCAGGAGAGCCCTGGTTCCGTAACTCGTCCAGAGATCGAAAACGATGTGGATACAGATGCCGAGCCAGGCAAGAAGAAAAGACGGAACAAACGGCCGCGGCGACCCGGGCCAGCGCGAAAGCACGAGGGCCAGAAAAGCGGCAAGAAGAGGACTCGCCGGGAAAGCGTGAGTGATGCCTCGATGCTGTTCGAGATAGGCCACGTTTCCCCAGAAGGCGCTAACCAGGTCGAGGTCGGGAAAATTGGACGAAAGCGCCAAGGTGAGCGTCGCGCCTCGAACCCGCTGGTCGAGGCCCATCCGGGCGAGGGCTATGCCAGTGAGGGTATGGGTGAGGTTGTCCATGGCTTCGATGGTGAGCCAGGAGCCGGCAGTTACTTGGCGCCCACCATGTCCTCCGGCTTGACCCAGGCGTCGAACTGTTCGGGGGTGACCAGACCCAGCT
>JANLWV010000054.1:0-3292 GCA_031364765.1 Vicinamibacteria bacterium | reverse complement strand
CTTCAGGGCCTCCAGCCCCCCTGTTGCCGGGAATGGCGAGAATCGCGAACCGACGTGGCGGCCTCAAGCTGGTCCAGCTTCATCTCGGCGGCTCGACGGATTCGGTCAAAGGCCTTGACACGCTTGCCATCCGCGAAGTCTCTCGTTCTCTTGTCCCGAAACTCAGGATCACATGGACACTGAGCGATCTGAAGTCCCGTAGGGAACGTGGACGACCCGAAGTCCCGTCGGCAACGTGAACTTGATCGACCCAAAGTCCCGTCGCCAGCGTGGACGACCCGAAGTCCCGCCTCCCCACGTCAACCGCCTGAAGTCTTGGCGGCTACGTGGACGACGGAGTCGTGTCCACCTGGAGAGACGTCAGCGTTTCACCGCGACGCCCACCACCTCGAATCGGGCCCCGAACAGAAGAGGCCCGGATCCCAGGAACGCTCGCGCCGGGAATTCCTTCGTGAAGTACGTCCGGTAGACGGCGTTGAAGGCGTCATAGTGGCGCACATCCGAGCAGAAGATCTGGACACTGACCAGATCGTCCGGCGTCATTCCCGCATCACTGAGCTGCTTTTTCACCGCGTCCATGACGAGCCTCGCTTCCTCGGTGACATCCGTGGGAGGCTTTCGATCTGGCCCCAGGCCGATCTGTCCCGAGAGATACAGGGTATCGCCCACTTTCATGGCCCCGGAGAAGGGAGGGTCATTTTTGTTGAGCGCGTTGGTCCGCGGGCCAAAGACCGTCCTCGGGCTTTGGGCGAAGGCCGTGGCGGCGACAAGCAGGAGACCGAGGCTGATGCCCTTGAGTGTGCTCATGAAAACTCCTTTTTAAAATTCGGGTAGACGTGGAACACGAGGCTAATACATGGGTGTTTATAGTGGACCATGCCGCCTCTCTCCCTCGTCGTTCTTGTCGCCCTCCTCCAGGCCCCCGCGGGTCGGCCGTACAGCGAAGAGCGGCAACTTCTGGACCGACACCTGGCCCAGCTGGCGCGGCCCCTGCCGGATGCGCCACAACCGGACCAGGACGCGACCCTTCTCAAGGAACTGGCGAAGGAAGCCGGACTACGAAGCATCGAGGTGGGGACGCCCACCATCACGGAGATGGGAGCGATCGGTCAATCGCGCCGAATGCTCACCGCTGCTTCGACGTATCCGGACGCCGACCGGTTCTTTCGCGCCCTCCAGGGTTCGCCCCGGCTGGTCGATGTGGAGAATCTCATTCTTCGATCCGCTGATTTCGGAGTTCAAATCGAAGCCCGCCTTCGCCTGCATCACCGCGCGGCCGGAGCGGTCGCGGTGGCGAGCCTTGACCCGAGCCGGCGCGACCGAACCCGCGGGGCCACCCGAGAGGAGGCGGCGCGGTTCGCGCGCGACGAACAGCGGGCGCTCGAAAAGACCATCGCCCTCGACGATCTTCGACGCCGGCAAACCTCGCCCCGCATGTTCTTGGCCGAGACGGGCGCCTCCTTCCGCGACACCGCGGCGGCCCTGACCTTCGGGTCGTTCGATGGAGACACCGGACGGTTCACGCTCCGCGGTGTGGTTTCGGGGATGGGGAGCGCAGACTCGCTGGAGCGACGCCTCGAAGGAGGCTTCTTCAGGATGCGAGAGTTCTCGCGGGCCCGGAAGGAAGGCTGTTTTCAGTTCGAGGCGGTGGGGGAGTCGTACCGCGCCGGGCCGGACGCCGCCCTTCCGTTGCCGGTCGACGAGCCTTTCCGCCCCACCGAGTCGCTCTGCCGGCAGGATCGGGACGGCGCCACCGCGGGGGGCCCGGGCCACCCACTGCGCGCCTCGGGGTCCGATCCGACCGGTGTTTCTCTTAACGCGGCGGATGTCGACCTTGCGGACATCGCGGCCATGATGGAAGGTCTGTCCTCGGAGCCCTTCGTGGTCGCCGAGGATGTGCGGGGCCGGTTCAGTGTCGACTTCGCGGGCGCCTCGATCGACGACGCCTTGAAGACCCTGCCCGTTCAAGCTGATCGCGTGGGCAGTGTTCACCTCCTGCGATCCGCTGCCAATTCTTCACTTCCCGTCCCCGAAGCGGAAGAGGCTCCGCCCGAAGGGCGTCTCTCGCTCCGCGCCAAGCGTGTGGCTGGGGAAAGCATCCTCTCGGCCATGGCTGAAGCCGAACCGTCCTATGTGGCTCTCGGTCCTTCGGGCCTGGCGAAACTCAGCGTCTTCGCGCGCGACGCGTCGGTGAGCGACCTGAGGCGAGCCGCACTCGTGGCGCTGGAACTCCAGGAGACTCGTGAGGAGAATGCGCGTGTCTTGAAGCACCACGAACGCGTTGGTGAGGTCGGTCCGATCGCGGCGATTGCCAACGGGCGCGCCGTGTTCCGGGCGCGCGACCTCGCCGTGGAGGAGCTGGCGCTCGCCGGAATCGGACGCTCGGGCAAGGAACTCCTGGCCTTCGTTTACTCGCCGCTCGGAGACATTGTGGCTCTTCGGACGGGCGACGCGCTCGCGGACGGCGTCGTCGCCTCGATTGAGGCGATCGGAGTCCTGGTCGATACCTCCGAAGGTCCGGTGCGGATCTCGCTCGCGCTTGGGCGCTCGAGATAACAGGAGCCGCGCCGGTTTTTCGCAGGGCTCAGGCGGCGGCCTGGCGCTCGGAGATGGCGTTCAGGGCCTCGCTGAGGGCCTCGACGGTCTGGAATCGCTTCCCCGGGTCTTTCTCCAGACACCGCAGAATGATGGCCTGGAGGTCTTCCGGAAGGTTGGGCGTGATCGACCGGGGCAAGGGAGGCGGGGTCTGGATGTGGTGCACGACAATCTGCAGGGGCGACTCTCCGGTGAACGGGAGTCTGCCGCAAAAGAGTTCGAAGAGAACCACACCCATGCAGTAGATGTCGGACCGGAAATCGGCCTGCTGCCCCCGCCCGAGCTCGGGGGGAAGGTAGTCCGGGGTGCCGAGAACCACTCCGGCGCCGGTCATCGCGGAGTCGTTTGGCTTGTTTTCATCCTTCACGTTCGAAACCCTGGCGATCCCGAAGTCCATGATCTTGAGGTCGCCGGTCTCGGGGATGATCAGCATGTTCTGCGGCTTGATGTCCCGGTGAATCACGCCTTCGGCGTGGGCGGCGGCGAGGCCGTGGCACATCTGTTTCGCGATCTGAAGACCGACGCCCACGGGTAGCGCTCCCTTTCTCTTCTGGAGGTCCTTCAAAGTGACGCCTTCCAGGTACTCCATGGAGATGTAGGGAGTGCCCGCCCACTCGCCAAAGTCGTGGGTCCGGAGCACGTTCTTATGCGTGATCTTGCGGGCCAGCTTGATTTCAAGCTTGAACCGCTGAAGGAG
>JANLWV010000521.1:0-11517 GCA_031364765.1 Vicinamibacteria bacterium | reverse complement strand
CGATGTCGCCGGTGAGACGCTGGAATCTGTTGATCTCGCCCCAGGCCGTGTTCCACTTCCCAAAGTCAGCGGCGAGTTTGTCGGCCGCGGCGCTTAGAGCTTCGAGCTTCTGTTGCCCGCTGGTCCTGTCGCGGATGTAGTCGTACGCCGTTTTGTTCTCTTCGTCCGCGCCCGTCCTCGTTTTCTGCCACATCTGCTCGCCCCAGAAAACGGCGAGTGACGTAGCCACGGACTCAACCGACCACCGGAAGTCCCACGCGCGAAGAGCCGCGATCTGTCCAGCCACCTTCGCCTTGAGCGGGTTTGAATCGGCCGCGTCGTCGTAGGCCTTGAGCAGGGGCGGAACGAGGTCGGCGAAAGCGGGGAGGTAGCTGTCGTAGGCCGCGGTGATCAGGGAATCGACGGTGAAGTCCTTTTTGCCGCTCAACACGCGGATGGCGTGGATGCCGCGAGGATTCTCGACACCCTCCTCCACGTAGCCGGGGAAGCTCAGCTTCTTGGGGCTGTCGGCGCCCGCGGCGGAGAACGGCCAGTTGTTGGTGTTGTAGAGCCAGCCGTTCTTCGGGCTCACCACGAGCGGGCTCTCGTCGATGGACAGAGGCGCACCCCACTCCGTGGCGGGGTCACTCCCGTCGACCGGCGTGCGCCAGTTGAATTTCGGATCGCGCCTGGGGATGAAGTTCGCGTGGAAGTACGCCGTAGTCCCGTCGGCGTCCGCGTAGATCGTGTTGTTGGAGGAGTTCGTATGCAGGTCCAGGGTCCTGCGGAACTCGGCGTAGTTCCGCGCTTTCGTGCGGGAATACGACTGGGTGAGAGCCTTGAGCGGCTCTTCCATGAGGCGCATCGCAACCCACTTGCCAAAGGCCTCGCCGGCGCCGGCCCCCCCCTTGAGATCCGTGGGCACGGTTTGAAGCATGTCGTTGGCGGCGCGCACGATCGGACCGTGATGCGTGCGGTAGACGGTGAACTCTTTTTGAGCCATGCCGCCTGGGGTCTTGTAGGGCACCAGAACTTGCTTCGCCTGTACCGGCCGCCACCCGGCGCCGTACTTGTAGAACAAGCCGTCCGTTCGTTTCTCGATGGTCTCGATGTATTCGTCGATGTTGTCGACCCCGCTCGACGTGTGCATCCAGCCGACGCGCTCGTTGAAGCCCTGGTACACGAAGAACTGACCCCAGGTCACGGCGCCGTATGCATTCAGACCTTCTTCGCTCACCACCTGCGCCTCGGCGCGGAAGAAGAATGAGGTGTGCGGATTGATCAGGAGCAGGGCCTTGCCTGAAGCGGTATGCGTGGGTCCGATGGCGATGCCGTTCGATCCGCCAGGCTCCTTCGCGACCCAGGGTTCAAGGGAGGCCACCTGCTTCGGGGCCGTCTTACCGTAGAACGCTTCGAGGTCGCGAACCGACACGCGCTCAATGTCGCCTCCGATGCTGCCCTCGCTGAAGCTGAGCGGCATCCACGGTTCGAATCGCTTAATGACGCGGGGCGTGATGTGTGGGTGTTTATGCAGGTAGTAGTTCAAGCCGTCGGCCCAGGCAGTCATCAGGGCCTTCAACCACGCCGGGCTCGCCTCGTACTCCGCCTTCATGGCCGCGGGGTCGATGAAGAGCTTCATGCGCAGGTCCTGATAGATGGCCGTCTCGCCCTCGGCCTCGGCCAGACGCCCGATGGAGTTGAGGTAGTTGGTTTCGACGCGGTTGAAGTCGTCCTCGGCCTGCGCGTAGATCAAGCCGAAAACGGCATCCGCGTCCGTCTTTCCGTAGATGTGTGGGATGCCCCAGTCGTCCCGGATGATGGTGATCCCCTGAGCCTGCTGCTCAAAGCGGGTCAGGTCGGGGTTCGTGGGCTGCGCGGAGGCGCCCGCAACGGCGAAGGTCGCCAGGACCAGAGTCAGCAGGAGTCTTTTCATGGTTACCTCACCCGGGCCCTTCGGCCCTTCAGGATTTGCGCGAATGAGCGGGTCTGGATCTCGGCGACCGAGAGCCCGGTGGCTTCGATCTCGCCCAGGCCGATGGCGCCGCAGTTCCTGGCGCGCAGGAAATAGTTCAGGAGACCCTGTCCGGTGGCGGCGTCGTCGAAGACTTCGCCCTGAAGCGTCGCCTGCGCGGCGCGTTCCATGAAGTTACGGAGGCGTGCGGACGATGCCTCCAGGCCTTCGAGGAAAAACGCATACACCGCGGCGTAGCGCGTGGGCAGCTGGCCGGGGTGCAGGTCCCAGCCCTGATAGAAGCCCTGGCGGAGGGAGTGGCGCACGTGTTCGTAGTGCAGGCGCCAGACCCGATGCACGGCTTCCCGGTTCTCGCCTTCCTGTTCGGTGGTGAGGGTCTGTCCGCGCCGCGCCCTATGAGGCGCCGCCGGCATCACGTTGGTGGCGCCATCCGAGATCGTGACTCCCGTTCCGGCGAGCGAGACCTGCATGACGTGCCTGGCGAAATCGCAGGCCGGGTGCGTCATCGACTGGTATTGCGCGGTGATATTGCAGCCGGCGGTGTAGTCGTAGGTTCCAAGATGCGCCCCGCGAATCCGTCCGCCGCCGGCCTTGATGAGTTCGGGCAAAGCCAAGGCGCCGTTGGGGCTGAAGACGGATTGCGTGGTCTCGACCATCAACTCCATGAGCAGCGTGCCCGGCTTCAGCCGGTGCGCGTTCTCCAGGGCGGCGAGCGTTCTGGCGGCGATCGCGACCTGTTCCTTCGCCACGATTTTGGGCAGCGTCACTACGAAGCCCGAGGGCAAGCGGTTCCGCGTGCGGGCGAGGAGGGTGCTCATGAAGATGTCGGTGGTGCGAAGACTACGGGCGGCAAGCTCAAAGGTCAGCGGCTTGATTCTGATGCCGATGAACGGGGGCAGCGTCTGGTCGCCATACCCAATGGCCACTTCTTCGGCGGCCTGGGCCGCGTGGGCGTCCTCTTCCTCATCCGGGCGATTGCCGTAGCCGTCCTCGAAGTCGATCCGGAAGTCCTCGACCGCCTCCACCTCCAGCTTGCGAGCCACGCGGTCGTAGATGACTTCCCCGAGCCGAGCCTCCAGGCTCAGGGCGGAGGCGAGGGTTGAGGCGTGGGGCGCATACTCCTTCAGGGCCTTGAGGGAAAGTTCGCCCAGCTTCTTCGCGGTGCTGGCCTTGAAGAGATGAGCGCCTCCGTAGAACGAGTGGACCGGCTGCCTCTCTTCCGGATCGCCGGGGAAGGCGGCGACGTGGGTCTTCCAGGCTTTGGCGAGCGGGCGCAGAAGACCCCTCGTGGCCTCGGGGGAGAGCGACCTCTTGACCGGCTTCACGCCGCGATCTCCCCGGTCACGCTTTGGGTTCCTCCAGAAAGTCCAGCAGCATTCTCCGCACCACCTGACCGGCCACGTGACGCCGGTAGTCGGCGGTGGACCGGACGTCGTCGATGGGGGAGATGGTCTTCTCGACGAGCGCGCACACGCGATCGGCCAGAGCGGGCGAGAGCGGCTCGCCCTCGATCATGGCCTCAACCTCGACCAGACGGGTGGGCACGGGGGCGATGCTGCCCATGGCCAGACGGACGTTCCTGAGGCCCGGGCCACTCCGGTTGCCACTGAAGCCCACGACGACTTTGCTGATGGCCTGGGCGGCTCTTGTCCCCACCTTTCGGAAGAACTGGAGGGTCGGGCCGGGCCGGGGGATGATCACGCGTTCGATGAGTTCGTCGGCGTCAAGAGCTGTCTTGCGATATCCGATGTGGAAGGTGTCGTGGCGAACGGTTCGGCGTCCGCGCGGGCCGAAAAGCACGATCTGCGCGTCCAGAACGAGAAGGGCGGGAAGGGAGTCGCCGGCAGGGGAAGCGTTCGCGATGTTGCCGCCGAGGGTCGCGCGATTCTGGATCTGGGCCGCTCCGATCGTCGCCGCCGCGGCGATCAGCAAAGGCGCCTCGCGAACGACATCTTCCGACTGCCGGATCTGGGTGAACGTCGAAGAGGCGCCGATGTTGAGGCCGGTGTCGTCGACGTGGATGCCCCGCAGTTCGCCAATGGCGAGGACGTTGAGAACCGCGGCATGCTGGCGAAAGGAGGCGTGATCGATGACGAGGAGGTCGGTGGCGCCCGCCACTTTCACGGCGCCCCGGGCGAGCGCTTCCCGCGCCTCGGCCAGGGTGTTCGGCGAATACGCGACGCTCATCCGCGTGAGGTTCCGTCCACTGGCGCCCCCGGGACTCCCTCCGCCTCGCGCTGACCGGTGAGCACTTCGACCGCCCGGAAGATCCGCTCGTAGCCGGTACAGCGGCACAGAGTTCCCGAGACGTACTCGCGCATCTGATCCCTCGTTGGCTTCGGATGGCGATCCAGTAGGGCGCGGATGGTGACGATCATGCCGGGCGTGCAGGCGCCGCACTGCGCGCCGCCTTCAGCGGCAAAAACGCGTTGCAGATCGCTCAACGTGTCGCCTGGAGAGAGGCCCTCGATGGTTGTGATCGAGGCGCCGTCGACCTGGAACAGCGGCACCAGACACGAACAGACCGCTTCATTGTTGAGGAGAACGGTGCAGGCGCCGCACTCGCCTTCGCCGCAGCCCTCTTTGGAGCCGGTAAGGCCGAGGTCGCGCCGTAGAACATCCAGCAGTCGAGCCATGGGTGGGCCCGTCACTTCGGTGGGCCGGCCGTTCAGGATGAACTTGTAGCTTTCGTTCATTGGCCGGCTCGACCGGCTTGGAGAATTCGTTCGGGAGTCGCGGGAATTCTGGCGAGAGAAATTCCGGTCGCGTTCTCGATGGCCTGCAACAGCGCCGGGGCCCCTCCGTCCATCGGGAGTTCGCCTACGCCCTTGGCGCCGAAAGGCCCGTGGGTCGTCGGGTTCTCGATCAGAATCGTCTGCATGTCCGGGGTGTCGGCCATGGTGGGGATCAGATAGGTCTGAAGGCGGTCGTTCAAATAGCGGCCGTCCTTCATCTTGATCTCCTCGAGGTAGCCCCAGGCGAGTGCTTGAAGCGTGCCGCCTTCGACCTGTCCCGCGCACATCACCGGATGAACTACGTGGCCGACGTCGCTGACCGTCGTGAGGTTCACCACCGAGGTGATGAACGTGTCCGGGTCGACTTCCACTTCGACCACGTTGGCGCCCCAGCCGTAGGCGGCGTAGGCATCGCCCCGGTAGGTGGCTTCGTCGAACGTGCTGCCGGGCGTCGGCTCGAACTGCGCCTCGGCGACCAGCGGACCATGGACGATCAGGTATTTCTTGGCCATCGTGCGAAACGGAGTTTGGCCCCGCTCGGTTTCGAAAAAACCGCCGCGCAGAGCCACGGCTGCGGGGGCCAGGCCGTCGTGGCGCGCCGCGAAAGAGCAAAGGGTCTGGGCGAGCTTGGCTCCGGCTCGGCTTAAAAGGCCGCCGACCACCATCACCGTGCGCGAGGCGACGGTCGGACCGGAGTCTGGAACCTCGGCGGTGTCGGGAATGTGGACGACCACGTCGTCGATGGTCACTCCGCACGCGTCCGCCACGATCTGCCGGAAGATCCCTTCGGTGCCCTGGCCGAAGTCGGTGGATGACGTGAGAACCTCGATCTTCAGGTCGGGACGCAGGCGGACGGCGCCTTTCGACATCAGCCGCCTCTCGCCATTCCCGGTGAAGCCGGAGCCGTGCCAGAAAAGCGACAGGCCGATGCCAGCAAGCGCCTTCCCGTCGTCTTTCCGGCTCTGTCGCGCCTTCTCGTTCTGAGCGTGCCGTTCCGTGAAGCGGGTGGCTTCTTTCGCCCTCTCCAAAACGGTGACGGCGCTGACGCTTTCCTTCAGAACCTGGCCGGTCGGCGTGGTGTCGCCTTCGCGGTAGGCGTTGCGACGGCGAACCGCAAACGGATCGAGGCCGAGGGTCCGGGCGATCTTGTCCATCTGACGCTCGACCGCGAAGAGACTCTGAGGCGCGCCGAAGCCCCTAAAGGCCCCGTTGGGGGCGGTGTTGGTGGCGAGCACGCGTCCGCGTATCCGCACGTTCGGGCAAGCGTAAGCCCCCGCCGAGTGAAGGACACAACGCGAGAGGACGACGGGCGAGAGGGTCACGTAAGCCCCGCCGTCGAGGAGGACGTCGATGTCCATGGCGACCAGCGTCCCGTCGCGCTTGACCCCGGTTTTATGGCGCACGCGGGATGGGTGACGCTTAGTGGTCGCGATGATATCTTCCTGCCGCTCGTACAGGATCTTCACCTGCTTGCCGCAGGCGCGGGCCAGGAGCGCCGCGTGCGCCGCGATCATGTCCGGGTAGTCTTCCTTGCCCCCGAAGCCGCCTCCGGTCACCGACTGCCGAACCCGAATGGCCTCGTCCCCAAGCCCGAATAGATAAGTGAGCGCTTTGTGGACGTAGTACGGACACTGCAACGAGCCTACGATGTCGACACCCTTGAAGGCGGAAGCTGCGTCCAGGGTTGGCGTGGCGATGACTCCATGCGGTTCGATGTACGCGTGCTCCTGGTGGCCGGTCGAATACTCGCCGTCGACGATCACGTCCGCCTGGGCGAACCCCTGGTAGATGTTCCCGTGAGCGATCTTGCACTCGGAAAGGACGTTCAGGCCACCGTTCGTCCGCGGATCGCCCACGAGCGCTTCATCCAGGCTCAGAACCGGCCTGAGGACGTCGTAGGCGACCTTGACCGCCCGGGCCGCGGACTGGGCGCGGGCGAGGGTCGGGGCGACCACCAGGGCCACCGGCTCGCCGACGTGGTTGACCTGACGGTCGGCCAGAATCGGCCAGTCGTCCTGAATCAGGTGGATGGAGTTCCGCGGTCCGACATCCTTCGCGGTGAGGACCTTCACCTCGGGGTCGCTTACCGAGGACGAATCGATCGAGGCGATAAGGGCCGACGCGTGGGGCGAACGAACGGTGACGCCGTGGAAGCAAAAACCTTCGGTCAGATCGTCCAGGTAAAGCGCTGTTCCGGTGACCTTGGCCAGGCCGTCGGGGCGCAAGAGACTTCGTCCGACCGCGTTTTGGTGATCCATGGCGCCCTCGACTCTATTGCGAATCACCGGCCGCGATGCCGCTTGATCCGGAAAGTATTGCCGAGGATCAGCGGATGGGCGTTGTGGGCGCTGCCTGCTCTTCCGCCGACGTCACTATCTTGAGCGAAAAAGGCGGCAGGCCGACTTCATCCATGGCGCCCAGAAGTTCCGCGGCATCGAGACGCTCATCGGGCTCCAGATAGCGGACGTGGATCGTGACCTTCCCGGTGGCGCGGTCGGCGACCACGCTGTCCAGCCACTTCAACCGGCCCGCCTGTCGCGTCTTGGCGAGTTCCGGAATTCGCTCGCAGGCATCCTTGCACATTCCGCAGCACAGATGCCGGACCTGCGCCTCGAACCGGAAGTGGCGGACCCCGCCAAACTGCATCTGCGATGCCACCATGCCCCCGTCCCGGAGGGCCCGGTCGATGGCGACGAAGTCGATCTGGTTGACGTCTTTCACATCGATATCGAGCCAGCCGCCATAGTCTGCGGCGGGCCCCGCCACCTCGGCTTCCTCCTGGGTCTTCAAAGAGCCCTCCCGCACGCTCATCGGCGCGTCCTTCAACCAGGGAAGCGCCTGCAGCGCGGTCTTGACTCCGTCAAGGCAGCCCGTACAACAGAGATGGTTGATCCGCAGCGAGAGCGCGGTCCTCGCAGGCATCTCGACCTTGTCCGTCCAAAGGTGGCGATTGAACGTGAAGTCGATGCCCATGCAGGCGGCGGCCCAGGCGATAGCCATGCCGAGGATCTGGGGGGTGGTGGCGAGTCTGATTTTCCCGATCATTTGGTGTTCCTCTACTTCAACATCGAACGGTCGGTGAAGGTGAGGAGGTACAGGAACGGCATGATGGCCACAAGGGCTATTCCCACCGCGAAGGTTCCCATCATCGCAAACCGCCTTAGGGGCGAACCGGACCTCATCAGGCGCTCGATCCGCTCGAGCGGGTTGAACTCCGACCGCAGATAGTTGGAGGTAATGATCGCGAGGGCGCACCCGATGGGGTAAATGTGGGGAATCTCATCCCACCCGAAGTCGATGAGCATCAGCTTGGTGAACATGACGCACATGATCGTCGCCCAAAGCCGCGTGAAAACTCCCATCATCACCATGAAGCCGCTCATGACTTCCGCGAGGGCGAAGGAAACGACCCAAGCCTCGCGGCGCATGGCCGGATCCGTGCCCATGGCGAAGAAGCCGACCAGCGGGTCGTTCATCATGCCCGGATAGTTGTCGGCCACACCGATGGTGAGGTTGTGGTTGTAGATCTTGGACCACCCGAGAACAAAGAAGCCGAAACCGAAAACGATGCGGATCCACCGGGCCTGCTCCGGATTGAGCCGCGTGATCGCCAGTTTGTGCGAGATCCACGGGGACATGGCGTAGAGAATCCCGGCGGTCACCACCGGAAGCGCGTCAATCGCGACAAAGGGTCCCCAGCGGAACAAATACAGCCAGGTGCCGATCACCATGGCCCCGCACAGCGGCAGAAGGGTCTGGGTCAGGATCAGGACCGCGAGCAGAACCTGAAGAAATTTGAAGTAGACGGCGGAGCTGGGCTCCAGGGGGTAACTCGGCATGACCAGAGAGTCGTTGGTGGCGGAGAACATCAATACCAGCGCGGGGCTGCGTAGAAACATGATCACCGACCACTCGCCGAAGGTGTAGAACCACGCGGAGCGAACCGGCTTGTCCATGATGAAGCAGGCGAGGTTGTGAAGCAGGCGTTGCGGCGTTCCTCGGAGTTTCATGAGGACTTTGTAGCGAATGAACTCATCCAGGGATTCGCGCAGGAACCAGATCAGCAGGAAGGCGGTGAGGATGAAACTCACCAGCAGCCCCACCTGAATCATGTTGGGATCCATGCCGAACAGCTTTCCGGCCTGCTGCTGGAAGAACCCGTCCTGCAGCGGGTTTTTCATGTCGTGTTTCACGAACCGTTCGTGAGCGGACACCAGTTTCGGTAGAAGGACGTGCAATCCGAGCAGGGTAGCGGCTCCTGCGCCCCAGCGCACGAGAAGGGGGTGCCGGGGCGCGGGCGGATGGGCGGTCATCTTCGCCTGACCACTACTGCGCGGCGTACTCAAGCGCTCGGTTCAGAGCCTGTGGATTGGGCACGGTCCAGGAAGCGCGGTCGCGCTTCAGCAACCCGTCCGTCTCATACCCGTCCAGGAGCCGGCCCACCACCTCGGCGTTGGAGCCGACCATGGAAGCGAGGTCCTTGGCGGAGAGGGGCATGGAGATCCGCCAGCCGTCCGGGCCTGCGGTGCCATGACGCTCGACGAGTTGCGAGATCATGCGAAGGACGCGGTACGGAACGTCCCGGAAGGACATGTCGAGAACGTCCTCGTTCATGCGGCGCAGGCGTTCGGCGAAAGCCTGGAGCAGCATCCAGAGCACCTCCGGGTGTTTGTCGCAGAAGGCGCGAAAATCCTGGCGGGTGAGCAGCAGCATCTCTGAAGGCTCGAGGGTCTGAACGCTGGCGGAACGCGGCTGGCCCTCGATCATGGCGAGTTCGCCGAAGGCTTCGCCCTTGCGGAGGATTTTCAGAATGCGCTGTTTGCCGTCCTCTGACGTCTGGAAGATCTTGGCCGAGCCCGAAAGAACGACGTAGAGGGAATCCGACGGATCGTCCTGGAAGAACACCGTCAAGTCGCCCGGGAACTGCTTCTTCTGGGCGAGTGCCTCCAGCTTGTCCAGGGTCTTCCCATCGAGTCGGTCAAAAAAAGAGACCTGGGCTAGTTGTCCGATGGCGACCTCCTTGCCCCGAAACGGGGCGGATACTTAGGTACATCCAAACTGGGTGCGGGGGAACCCACGCATTCTCCTCCGAATCGGCTAGAGCTGTTTCAGGAAGTCGATCAACGCTTGCTGATCGGCGGGGGACAGAGAACGGAAGCGACGGAGGACCTCGCGCGACTCCGAGCGATTCCGCTGCGAGAGCCCGCTGGTGTAAGGCGGACAGATGTCGTCGGGGCCTGAGTAACGGACCTCGCCGAGGCGATTCCCCGGAGGTACCGGGCATCCGCCGCCCGCCGGAGTCCTGGAGTCGTCGGGAGCGGGCAAGTCGTGGAGTTCGATGACGGCGCGCAGCGCGTCGTCGAGGGTGCGAACCACCAGCGGCGCGTTCGTGACTTCCGAGTTCGAGGTCACCGTGCCGGCCGGGTACGTGTCACGGGTGAACCGGCTCAGGAACACGCGAGCATCGTGAAGGAAAGGCGGCCCGACCTTGCCGATGCCCATGAGGGGCGGGGTGCGGAACTCCTTGCCGTTGGCCACACCCTGCAAACCGATGATCGCGTCATCGACGAGGTTGCGCGGAAGGTCGAGGGTGTTGAAGCCGTTACGGACGATCACCACCGGATCGCGCGGCGTGGAGGCGATGCGTTCGGGCGTCACTTCCGGGCCTTCGTGCAGCAACAGGTCGGAGAAGATGGGAGCGTAGACGTTGGACAAGTGGCGGCCGCCGATGGCCGCGGGCGACTTGCCGGTGGTATGAAC
Source organism: Vicinamibacteria bacterium (assembly GCA_031364765.1). Classification (GTDB taxonomy): domain Bacteria; phylum Acidobacteriota; class Vicinamibacteria; order Fen-336; family JAGNNV01; genus JAGNNV01. The sequence continues at coordinate 1,071 of JANLWV010000521.1, read as the reverse complement.
CGGCGTGTGGCAACCCGCGCAGTTGAGGCCGCGATCGAGTTGGTTGATGGCGTTTCTGTCCCGGCTGTCATCCCCGCCGACGGCCATTCGACCGGCAACCATGCGATTCGCGAAGGCGATCAGGTCGATGCCAAAGAGCTGAGCGCCACGCTGTACCGAAGCCTCGGCGGAGCCGGCTGCACGGGGTGCGTTGGGGTCGGCCGAGCGCAGGATGGAAAGGAGCACGTCGCCGAACTCGGGGGGCGCAGTGAGACGCACGAACTGCCGACACGAGATCGCGGCGGAAACCGGGAGCTCCGGCTCAGCCACCTTGTCGTCGCAACCGGGCACGCCGATGTTTGCCGGGTTGTTGGGCTCTTGGGGGGTGAGTTCAGTGGTGAAGCCCAACTCGCCCTGGATGCCTCCGGTGATGAACTGAAGCATGGTCGGGCCGGCGGCCCGGAGTCCGAATCGGCCGAGGCGGACGACCGGATCGCCACCGACGAAGGCCTGGTTGGAGGTGGCCTCGTTGTGCCGGCCACTGATGCAGTCGCCCGGGCACTCGTTGAAGCGCGGCGAGCCAGGCCGCAGACTCGAGTTGTGGTCGCGCGCGTCGGACGGGTCGTCGTTGGCCGCTATGTTCTCCGCAGGGATCGCCTCCATCAGTCCGCGCCCGATGTAGGGGGGACCGGCGCGCTCCCCGACCGCGCGACGCAGGCCGATGGGGGAGAGGCCGGTGGCCGGATCGATGCCGCCACGAAGGACAGGATCCACTTCAATGGGCAGGATGGGATCGGGACGGCAGGCCTCGATCGAAGGCCGGGTGTGCTGCACAAAACCGTTGAAGTTGAAAAGGGGCTCGAACGTCCCTCCGGACGGCGAGAAGTTGCCGAAGATGGTGAAGGCGGCGGTCTTTCCCGTGTTGGTCAGGGCATCGAAGTTGTCGGCGGCTCGGCCGCCTCCGGTCGCGGGGTTGAACGAGGTGTAACGGAAGTTCGTGGGCGTCGATCGCGCAGCGCGGGAAATGTGCGAGGAGACCTGCAACACGCCGGGAATGCCGTCGTCGGCGCTCAGGTGGCAGCCCATGCAGCG
>JANLWV010000507.1:0-2693 GCA_031364765.1 Vicinamibacteria bacterium | reverse complement strand
AGCCGATGAACGCCCTGCGGCACGAGTAGATCGACGGTGTATGCACTGCGTGAGCGGCAAACACGAATCCAACAAGGAGACTTTCAAATGAAACACAACGTCACATTGACCATCACGTCGCTGCTCTCGGCCCTCCTGTTTCTGGTTCACTGGGCGGACGATATCGTCCGTGGTCTCGACACAGTCAAGCCCAGCAACGTCGGTGGTTTTCTCATCCTGGCCGCCTGGCTGTACGGGCCGCTGGTGTTGCCCGAACGGCGATCGGGGCTCGTCATTGCCTTCGTCTCGGGGATCTTTGCAACGGGCGTTGCCATCCTCCACTTGAACGGCGCGAGCGTCACCAGCGCCGAGTTCCCCAAATCCATCGGAGCCTTTCGGTTCATCTTGACGCTCTACGCGCTCGGCGCGGCCGGGACCTTTTCCATGATCCTCGCGGCGCGCGGACTGTGGACCCTGCGATCGGGATCGCGATCGGCGTGACCGGGCTCTTCTCCGTCATCCTCTCGGCGCGCGGCCTGTGGAGCCTGCAAAGGGGGCCGCTCGAGGCGCTGCGTACGGAATAGCGATCAGCGGGTCAGTGGTTTCCGGGGACGAAATCAGCCATGGTGTTACAAATACACGTCGTCGCCAGTGCTCTGGCCATGATTCTCGGCGCTGTTGCTCTCCTGGCTCGGAAAGGCGGCAAGCTGCACCGCCGAAGCGGGCAGCTGTTCGTCTTTTCCATGCTCACGATGGGGATCACTGCGTCCGTTCTCGGGAACACAGGCGGCGGCCTTATGTCGGCCTACTTCGTCGTCACCGCGCTAACCACCGTTCGTCCCATCACCGCGTGGACGCGGTGGGTGAATGTCAGTGCGCTGCTCGTGGCCATCGTGCTCGCTCTGGGCTCGATGGCTAAGGGTTTTACGGCGTTTGACACTCCCGGCCGCACGCTCAACGGCGTCCCGTTTTTCATGCTTTTCTTCATCGGGACGGTCATGGCGATAGCCGCCGGCGGCGACGTTCGTGTGATGCGGTCGGGTCCCCTGCGAGGCGGCCCACGGCTCGCGCGGCATCTGTGGCGCATGTGCTTCGCACTGTTTATCGCGGCCGGATCGTTTTTTTCGATCCAGGCGCGCGTGGCGAAGCTCCTTCCGGAACCATTCACCACCCCCGCAATGCGCGTTCTCCCAATCGCGTTGATATTTATCGCGATGTTCTATTGGCTGTGGCGTGTCCGTGGTCGGCGGATTAGTTACGGCCCAATATTGGCGAAACCGGCACTGTCTCGCCCGAAAAGTCGTTGATGTTTGATCAGGTGCCGACGTAAGCCGCGAGGTGCTTGCCGGCGAGGCGTGAGCGCTCATCGTAGGTCTTTGTCCACGTCTGGTTCGAAGTGAACCAAGGGCTTCAGGAGGAGGGCCGCTGTCGACCTAGGTTTCAAGGAAAACACTGGCCCCAGCACTGGCCCGCACGCGGAAGTCTAAGGGCACCAAAAGGGCTATGTCCCAGAACCGCGTCGATACGGCCCAGGGTGGTAACCCCGGAAAGATTCGACGCTGAGCGAAGCGATGCGCCGCACGCGAAGTAGCGACCTTCGGTCGCTACTTCGACTTGCGCACCCTCGATCTGCAAGATTGAGGGAAGAAGCCCGGAAGGGTGGTAACCCTGGAGGGATTCGAACCCTCGATCTTCGCCTTGAAAGGGCGACGTGCTAACCGCTGCACTACAGGGTCGTTGCTTGAGCGGCAACGGCTTGAAGACCGCGGAGTTTACCGCAGCGGAGTCGCTTTGGCATGGAGTCTTACGCGGCCTTGGAAAGGTTATCGTTCTCGGCCACAACGCGCGTGGCGTCGGCTTGAAGGGCGAGGCGCCGAGCCGGACGATGGTCGACGCGGGCGGGATCAGCTACTTCGTCCCCGACATCGGCAAAGCGCAGCGAATCGAGCCATACGGACCGAAGGATGGCGGCGGCCCCGAGGGCGAGGCAGGCTAGGGAGAGCATTTCGAGGGGAGTCATTCGCGGGCGACCTCTTTCTTTGACGCGCCCAAGGTACGCTCGGTTGCATCCGTTTCGGGTCCGACCAAACGAACGTATTTTCGCTTTGTTTTCGCCTCTGTGTCAAGCGACTCGAAGAAAACTAGGATCCCGGGTGAAAGAAGTCTCGAACCTGCTGAATGGATGTGACTTGCCTGGCCGGAGGCATACTCATCAGGAAGCGCTTTCCGTACCCTTTGGTGGTGAGGCGGGAGTCCAGGACGGCCAGAACGCCTCGGTCGGTGGCGGTGCGGATGAGCCGGCCGAGCCCCTGTTTCAGCATCAGAACCGCCTCGGGGACCTGGTAGTCGGAGAAGGCGTTGCCTCCCTGCGCGTTCAGGCGTTCAATGCGGGCGGCGACCACGGGCTCCGAAGGAGAGGCGAAGGGAAGCTTGTCGATGATGACCGCGCTGAGCTGATCCCCGGCCACATCGACACCCTGCCAGAAGGACGACGTCGCGAGCAGAACGGGGTTCTTCTTCTTTCTGAAGAGTTGCAGCAAACGCGCCCGTGATTCTTCGCCCTGAACGAGGATCGGATACGGGATTCTGGCCGCGAGTTGTGCGGCCGCGGCCTGAAGATTGGCGTACGACGTGAAGAGGACGAAGGCCCGGCCCCCGGTGATCTCCACGATGTCCGCGATCTCGTCGACCGCCCGATCGATGAACCCCGCCTC
>JANLWV010000465.1:0-8876 GCA_031364765.1 Vicinamibacteria bacterium | reverse complement strand
CCACCCCGCCCTCAAGGGCCGCGAGATTGGCCTCAAGAGCGAAGCGCGTCGGATTCTGGGTGCGGCCGTATTCGAAACCCTTGTGCTTGTCGATGCCCTCCTGCACGTACGTCGACGTGAGGTAGAGGGGTGTGATGACCGCGCCCGTGGTCGGGTCGGGGCGTTGTCCAGCGTGGATGCAATCGGTGGCGAAACCCATGGTAATGAGAACCTCTTTTGTGCGAGCAAGCTAGAACTGGCGGAGCCAGGTGGTCAATTCATCGACCGGAATGGGTTTCGAGTAGAGGTAGCCCTGCATCAGGTTGCAGCCCCACGATTCCAAGGCCTTCTGCTGATCGAGCCGCTCCACGCCCTCGGCCACGACGCGCATGTTGAGGGCGCGGCCCAGGGAAACCACGGCGTTGGCGATCGCCGCGTCGTCCGGGTCCTCGATCATGTCCCGGATGAACGAGGCGTCGATCTTCAGCATGTCGACCGGCATCTGGCGGAGCCGCGATAGAGACGAGTAGCCGACGCCGAAGTCGTCGATGGCGATGGAAGCGCCCGCTTTCTTCAGCCGCCGGAGCTGTTCGCCGATCAGCTGCCCTTCGCTCAAAGCCGCCGTCTCGGTGAGCTCGAAGTGGAGGCGGGTCGCCGGAAACGATTCGGCCTGCAGGGTCTTTAGCACATGGTCGACGAAAGACAGACTCGACAACTGCCGAACCGATATGTTCACGGCCAGGTTCAACGGCACGATTCCTATGCGCGGGAGCGTCTTCATCGCGCGGATGGACTCGCGCAGGACGAGTTCGCCCAGAGGACCGATCAGGCCGGTGTGTTCGGCGAGCGGAATGAACTCGGAAGGCATGGTCATGCCCTCGCCCGTCTCGTCCGGCCAGCGTGCGAGGGCTTCGAGCGCCACCGGCCTCCCGGTCGCCGTGTCCATAATGGGCTGGAAATACACGGCCAGTTTCGAGCGAGTGATCGCGGTTCGAAGGCCTCTCTCCATGGAGACGCGGCGTTCGACATCTTCCCTGAGTGCCGCCGAAAAAAGCTGATGGGTGTCCCGACCGGTCTCCTTGGCCCCGTACATGGCGAGGTCGGCGGCCTTCAGCAGCGTCTCGCGGTCGGTTCCATTGTCCGGGAACATGGCGATCCCTACGCTGGCCGTGACCAGGACTTCGCTGCCCCCCGCGTCTAAAGGTTCGCGAAGCGAGTCGACCAGTTTCTGGGCCACGTGGGCCGCCCCCCGCTGATCGGTATCCGGCAGGATGGCGATGAACTCGTCGCCGCCGCGCCGGGCCAGAGTGTCGGATTCGCGCAGGCAATCGGCGAGACGGGCGGACACGAGGCGCAGCACGCCATCGCCCACACTGTGACCCAGCGTGTCGTTGACCAGCTTGAACCGATCGAGGTCCACGAACAGAACCGCGACGGGCGTCCGGTGGCGTTCGGCCAGAGCCAAAGCGATGTCGAGCCGATCCTCGAACAGGAACCGATTGGGCAGGCCGGTAAGCGAGTCGGTATAAGCGAGCGACTGGATCTGCTCATCCTTCTGTTTTCGTTCAATACTCTCGGCGATGTGGCCGGAGACGAAAGTCAGCAGGTCGCGGTCGGCCGCGCCGTGGCGAAATTCGGGGTCGTAGCTTTGGACGACCAGAATCCCGAAAGTGGCGTTGCCGCGAATCAGAGGCACGCCGATCCAACTCGACGCGAGGTGGCCGTAGGTCCTGACCTCGCGGGATCGCTTCAACTCCTCGATGGTCCTCTGGTCGGCCAGAAGAGGTTCGCCGGAGCGGATGACATAGCCGGACAACGAGTCTTCGACGAGCAGGGGCGCGGATGGGACCGTGTCGTGCTCATCCTTGAAGTACGGGAACGACAGGTGGGTCCCATCCTCGTCGAGAAGGCCGATGAAGAAGTTCTTGGCGTACATCAACTCGCCCACGATGTCGTGGAGCTCCGAGAAGAGCGCCTCCATGCCGATCGATCGCGTGGACGCCTGGGCGATCCGGTAGAGCGCCGACTGAAGCTCCTCGGCCTTCTGACGCTGCGAGAGATCGCGCGCGATGATGAGCGCGCCCTTCCGCCCGTCGATGTCGATGGCCGCGGCCCGGACCTCCACCGAGACGTGGCCCTTGTTCTGGCGCATCCGGATCTCACTGGTCTGCGGCCGCTGCCCCAGGGCCACCGCTTCCACGAGTTGTCGAAGGGTGGCGCGGTCCTCTTCGGGCGCGAGGTGAATCAGTTCGAGCGGGCGGTCGAGGAATTCGGGCGCCAGGCCGAGCAGCCGCCTCGTTCCTGCGTTCGAGAAGACCACCCGTTCACCGTCGAGGACGAACACCGGGTCGGGGAGAAGTTCTATCAACTGGCGATAGCGGTGTTCGCTGTCGACCAGGGCCCGCTCCGCCCGTTTCCGCTCGCCGATATCGCGAAGGATGGAAAGCGCCGCCGGCTTCTTGTCGTAGATAACCGGTTCGCTCTGAGCTTCGACATCGATGGTGGATCCGTCGAGCCGAATCGCCTTTTGCTCCATCGGAGGCGCGGAGAGTCCGAGGTGGACGGCTTTCATGCGTTCGCCGACCATGTCGCGGAAGTCCTTGTGGACGCGCTCGGTCAACGGGTGGGCCCGCACCTCGTCGATCGAGTTGGCGCCCATCAGCCGAAGGTAGGCTGGATTCACCAGAAGGAGTCGTCCCGACTGGCTCACCGCGACGCCGTCGGGGGAGGCTTCGATGAGCTGGCGATAGCGCTGCTCGCTCTCCCGAAGCGCCTGTTCGGCAATCATGGGCTCGGTCATGACGCGGATGAACGCCCGGATGGCGGGCTGGCCTTCGAACTCCACGCGATGAGAATCGAGCCTCGCCGTGCCGACCTGACCATCGAGGCGTTTGAACCGCAGAATCAGCGGTTCGATGGGAGAGCCGCCGGCCAGAATCGCCGCCCGCGTGGCGACCGCGTCCAGGTCCTCGGGGAAAATGAAATCCTGCACTGTGCGGGAGAGGAGATCCTCGGCGGTCTTGCCTCCCGCGATCTCGATCAGAGCGCGGTTCACGAACAGCGGCTTTCCGTCGCGATGGATCAGGATGCCGTCCGGTGTGTTCTCGACGAGACTCCGATATCGGGCCTCGCTCTCGCGCAAGGCCGCCTCGGTGGCCTTCCGTTCGGTGATGTCGGTGGACAGGATGATGTAGGCGTTTTTGCCTCGGGCGTTGAAGGGAACGGAGCGGACCTCGGCGTCCGTCTTCGTGCCGTCGAGCCGCACCAGCCGCATATCCATCGGAGGGTTGGGTTGGCCCTGAGATAGTCGGGAGAGGCGCTCCGCGAGCGCAGGCAGGAACTCGGGGTCGAGAAACTCGCGGGACGTGTGGCCGATGACTTCAGATCGGTCCTTGGCTCCAACCAGGCGGAGCTGGGCTTCGTTGCACCAGACCGCTTTTTCGTCCACCACGATGGCCGCGCCGAAGGGGGCCGATTCGAGGACGTAGAGCAGACCGACGCTGTCGAAGATCTCCTGCCAGCTCATCGGGTTCATCGATGGGCCCATAGGAGCGCTCTTCTCTCTCACCGGATACTGACCAAGATGTCCACCGGTTTGCCGTTCCGCATGATCTGGGCGCGGACCGCGCCACTGGTCTGAAGCCTCGGCCAGAGGCCGACCAGCGTCGTGAAGCTGTCGATGGGCGTTTCATTCACGCTGACCAGAACATCGCCGTCCTTCAGCCCCAGGGTTTCGAGGATTGTCCCCGCCGGGACGCGCGACAGCGTGAAACCGGCGATCTGGCCTCGAGAAGTCACGGGTATGAGAGTCGTTTCGGTCATCAACCGCGACATCTCCCGGTCCAGACGCGCTTCGAGGTCCACCCTGGAAATCGTGATGTCGGGCGGGGCGGTGTCGATCGCCGCTGCTCCCGCGGAGCCGGACACTGATGTCGACCGCGAGGCCGCAACCAGCTTCAGCACTCGGCGCTCGCCCGCGCAGAGGATCTCCACCGAGTCGTCCCGGATCGAGGCCACGTCGCAGCCGAAGGCGCGGTCGCCCGCGACCACCGGCCGGTTTCGCCCATCCGAAACGAGGTTGGCGGCATGGCGACCGGATCGAGAGATGACGATGCCGGAAACAGACACCTCCGGGCCAACCGACGCGAGGGCGAGGAGGAAGATCAGCATGAGGCGCAAACCAGGGCAAAGCGAGCATATCGTCGTCAGCCGCTCGGCGAGTCCTTAGTAACGCTCGAATCGCCCGAGTGACAAACGAGCCAGCGACTTTGCCCCGGCTGGCCAGCGGCCCTGTAACCTTCCGTCCCTTATGGATGTTGTGGCGGTCAGCCGGGAACTCACAGCCGAGATGGTGCTCGACGCCTACCCCCGTGGCCTCTTTCCCATGGCCCACGCGGAAGCCGATGTCGTCACCTGGCATCGTCCGAGGGTTCGCGCGATCATTCCCATAGACGCCCCGCATGTCCCGCGCCGGCTGGCCCGCACCCTGGCTCAGAGGAGGTTCAATGTCACCTTCGATGCGGCCTTTCGCGATGTGATGAAGGGGTGCGCGGCCGACCGTCCGGTGTGGATCAGCGACGACTTTCATCGGGTCTACGGCGAACTCCATGACCGCGGGTTCGCTCACTCGGTGGAAGTGTGGTCTCACCGCGGCTCCGAACTGGTGGGCGGTCTTTACGGTCTCGCCATTGGAGGGGCCTTCTTCGCCGAGTCGAAGTTCCACCGCGCAAGGGACGCTTCGAAGGTGGCGGTTGTCTCTCTGATTCGGCGCCTGATCTCGCGCGGCTTCGGCCTTCTCGAGGTCCAATACCTGACCGAGCATCTGAAACAGTTCGGGACCATCGAGATCTCCCACCGCGCGTACACGAGCCGTTTGCGGAAGGCGTTGGAACTGGACGTGAGCTTCGGGGCTGCCTCCGCCACGGCTGGCGAGAGCCTCGAATAAGCTCGTCCTCGAATGGACCGCGGTGAAGTTCGGCGTGTGACGGTCGCGGTGAAAAGCCTCACCAACTCGCGACGTCTGTACGCCGGATTGCTGGGGATGCGCGAGGTGGGCGAGTGGAAGGTGGACGCCGAGGCGATCCAGCGCGATCCCCAGGCGTCGCGGGTAGCCAGAAGCCTGGGTTTGGGTGAGCCGGCCACGATCGTCGTGGTTGACCTCGAGCAGCCCGGGACCGCGGTGGGAGCGGTTCGGCTGGTCCGCGTGGGCGAGGGGAGCGGTGAGCGCATCAATGAAGGGGCTCGAGCCTACGACCACGGGTACGTCAAGAATCTCGACTTCTTCACCGACGATGTCCGCGGGCAATACCTGCGGTTCGTCGAGGCCGGTTTCGAGTTTCTGGCCCCGCCCGTCGATTACGCCGTTCCCTGGGGCCAGGGCGCCATCGCCACCGAAGCGCACATGCCCACCGAGGACGGGGTGAAGGTCTCATTGGCGAAGATGGCGGGCGTTCCGCGAATCGCGATGGGCCGGAGCGGGCGCGAAACCCCGTTCACCGAAGTGGCGGCCGCCACCCAGATCGTGAAGAACTTCGACCGCTCGGAGAGCTTCTACTGCGATGTCCTCGACCTGATTCCCGCGGCCCCCACCATGATCGAAGGCGACCTGATCGAGGCCTTGCACCTTCCCGAGGGGACGCGGCTGCGGATGAGTTTTCTTTCGGGCCGGAACGCGGCCGGGGGGCGGGTGGGACTCGTTTCCTACGAGGGTCGTGGAGTCGCAGACGCTCAGGATCTCAAGTCGCGCGTGTGCGCGCCCCATCGAGGGATACTCGGCCTCACCTTCGAGGTGGAGGATGTGGAGTCCGTGACCCGACGGGCTCTCGCGCTCGGTGCGACTCTTCGTTGTCCGCCTGGGGACCAACGTCTCGGGGGCGTTGCGTCCTTTGGGTCTGTGGTGGTGTCGCCCGACGGGATACCCCTGCACTTTGAGGCGGCCGCCTCCGATCCAGCCACGTTGGGCGGAAGCTCCGAGGTGAAAGCCGCCGTCTTCACTTCCGCATGCAGCCTTGATGACCTCAAGCCCGGTTCGATCCGGGAAAGCCGGCCCAAGGACGGCTCTCCGCGGGTTGCCGTCGCGAACGTGGGCGGCGAGGTCTTCGCTTTCGAGGATCGTTGCCCGCACCTGGGCGCGCCCCTCTCCCGCGGCCAGATGCGGGGCCGCACGCTCGTGTGCCCTTGGCACGGCTGGATGATCGATGTGCCGACGGGGCAGGTGGTGGGGGGGCGCGGCGCCGCGGTGCGAACGTGTCCGGTTCGAGTCCGCGGGCGAGAGGTGGAAGTTGCGGTGCTGAAGAAGGGCGAGGCATGAGTCTGGACCTGTTGAACGAACATCGTCGGGTTTTCGCAGACAAGAAGGTCCTGGCCAAGGTCTATGGCGTGTGGTTCAACCGGCTCCTGGATGGCCTGAAACACGGCGCGCGGATATTGGAGGCGGGCGCCGGCCCGGGGCTCTTCGCCCCGCACGCGGTGGCGGCGCGACCCGACCTGCGGTGGTTCGCCCTCGATCTCATTCAGGCGGCCTGGAACGACGTGGTTGCCGATGCCCAGGTTCTTCCCTTCCGCGATGCGTCTTTCGACGCGGTGGTCGGGGTCGACTTCATCCATCACCTGCAGGCGCCTCTGAAGTTTTTTCGCGAGGCCGCTCGCGTCCTCAAGCCGGGCGGCGAACTGCGCGCGGTGGAGCCGTGGGTGTCGCCTTTCTCCTATCCCATCTACCGCTTCCTCCATCAGGAAGGCGCCACCCTCGGACTCGATCCGGCGCGGCCGTTTCAGAACGGGGATTTGAAGGAGCCGTTTGAGGGTGACGCCGGGGTGACGCGGTCCATCGCTTCGAGGGTCGACGAGGCGACATGGCGAAGGCTCGGCTTCGCGGGAACGCCTGAACTCACTCCCATCAACGGTTTTGCTTACCTGATGAGCCTGGGGTTCAAGAGGTTTTCGTTTCTGCCGGGCTTTCTTGCGGCCCCGGTCATAGCGCTCGACCGCATCCTGCCCGCCGGTCTCACCGCAATGCGCATCGACATGCGCGCGCGCAAGCTGGTTTGAAACACATGAAGCGCTTGTCTCGTTCCTGCCTCCTTCTGGTCCTTGCCCTGAGCGCTTCGAGCGCCGCCTCGGGCGCGGTAGAGGGCGGCGCCGATCCGCGACGGTCGCATCAGGCGGGCGGGGTTCAACCGTAGTTCCCTGGAGAGCGGAGGCGAGGAAGCCATCCATGACCGGCGAAGGGACACGAGCCTTTCGGTTTGCCGCCGTCGCTGCGGGTGTCTACGCCATCGCGCTGGCGTTCTTCGTTTGGCCGTGGCCCACCGACCCGGCCGGCCTTGGGATCGAAAACAACGACCTGCTGCTGCACACCTGGAGCATGGCGTGGGTGGTTCGTCAGGCGACGCTCGATCCGCTCCACCTGTTTGACGCAAACATGTTCTGGCCTCGGCAGGGGACCTTGTCGTACACCGAGACGCTCTTCCCTCAATCGGCCATGGCGGCCCCGATTCTCTGGCTAGGCGGGGGTCCGCTGTTGGCCCACAATCTTGTTCTGTTCCTTAGCATCGTCATGTCAGGAGTCACGGCGGCGCTTCTTGCCCTTCGCCTCACCTCCTCGCGCGCCGCGGCGCTGGTGGCCGGGTTTGGTTATGCCTTCTGCCCGTTCCGCTTCCATCATCTGGTCCAGATCGGGGTGGCCTCGTATCAGTGGTTCCCTCTGGTGCTGCTGGCTTTCTGGGATTTGGCCGCCGGGTCGGGCCGCCGAACGAGCCTGCTTATGCTCGCCATCGCGGCCACTCTCCAGGCATTGTCCAGTGGATATCACGCCGTGCTCCTGGCCGTGGTCATCGCCACGGCGCTTGTCTTCTTCGCACGAAGACTGTGGCTCAAGGGGAGACTGGTCGCGGTTCTGGCCAGCCTGGGGCTTTCGGGGGCGGTCGCCCTGGTCGCGGGCGCTCCCTCGGTTCGGCTTCGCGAGAGGCAAGCGGTGTCTCGCGGCGTTGAGGGGCCGATCCACTGGAGCGCGGTTCCCCGCAGTTATGTCGACCCTGGGCCGAACGTTCCGGCTCTCGGCCTTGGAAAGCTCATCGAACCGACAACCGAGCCGCTGTTTCCAGGAATTCTGGTGACCATCCTGGGTGTCGTCGGACTTCTTCGCACTCGAAATCGAGTGGCCCGCGCCTTCCTCGTCTCGATTGGCGGAGTCTGCGCCCTGATGGCGTTTGGCCCCGTGCTTCGAGACCTCCCTCTGGAGCTGTCCGGACCCTTCGAACTGGTCCGCCGCATCCCACCCGCCGACATGATTCGCGCCCCGTCGCGTTTCGGGATCGGCGCGATTCTGGCCATCGACCTGATGGCGGCTCTTGGCTTTGCCTCGCTCGAGCGCCGAACCCGCAAGCGGACGAGGCCGTTTCTCCTCGCCGCGGCGCTGTGCTTCATGGTGGTCGAGATGCGGCCTTCCATTGCGCGCTCCATTCGGCCGATTCCGAAGCCGCCGCGTTACACGACCGCCCTGGTCTCACTGCCGCGGGGCGGGGTCCTCGAGGTCCCCTGGCGCAGCGAAGAATCCGCGGGCCTGCAACTCTATTGGTCGACCGGGCACTGGCAACCCCTGATCAGCGGCTATGGCGGCTTCTCTGTGCCTGACAACTTCGCGCTCGCGGCCATGGCGCAGAACTTCCCTACCGGCTTTGCGGCCCGAGTGCTGCGGTGCGCAGGCGTCAGCTATGTCGTCGTTCACGGAGCCGATGTCTCCGAGCCCCAACTCCGGCGGGCCACGGACTTCGAACGGAACGGGGTGACTCGCGTAGGCCGGTTCGGCCATGATTTCCTCTTCGCGCTCGATCCATGGGAGGAGAGCGTCCCGTGTCCTCCAGAGATGCCCAAGGACTTTCGGCGGCGCCCCTAAAGGC
>JANLWV010000450.1:0-12374 GCA_031364765.1 Vicinamibacteria bacterium | reverse complement strand
CTCGACGTTTCCATCCGCGAAGAGGCCTGTCCGCTTCGCCTGGCTCCTACCGCCTCCACCACTGCGGCCCTCGCCATGGGCGACGCCCTCGCCATGGTCCTCACGGAGAAGCGAGGCTTCACCGTCGAGGAATTCGCCGATCTGCATCCCGGCGGACGGCTCGGCCGGAAGCTGCTGCGCGTCGAGGACATGATGCACAAGGGCGACGACACGCCCCGGGTGGGGCCAAAGACGCCACTCAAAGATGTTCTCTTTGAGATGACCAAGAAGCGCCTGGGAATGACCACGGTGACTGACCAGGCGGGCATTCTGCTCGGCGTCATCTCCGACGGAGATCTCCGGCGCCTGATGGAGCGGTTCGGCGCCTCGGTTCTCGGTCTTCCCGCCGAGCAGGGCATGACCCGCACTCCTCACGTCATTGCCCCGAGAGAGATCGCCACCCGCGCTCTCGACCTCATGGAGACGAACAAGATCACCGCCCTCGTGGTGGTGGACAACCATCGGCACGTTGAAGGAGTCATCCATCTCCACGATCTGTGGAAGACGGAGATGGTTTAGAGCGGCGGCTTACAGGTTCGTCTGGGTTCTCACCAGGGACAGGAACTCATCGCGGGTGGCTCGGTTCGAGCGGAACTCGCCGAGCATGCAGGAACTGACCGCGACGGAGTTCTGCTTCCCCACCCCGCGCATCATCATGCAGAGGTGGCGGGCTTCGATGATCACGCCGACGCCACGGGGTTTGATGACTTCCTGGATGGTCTGGGCGATCTGAGTGGTGAGGCGTTCCTGGACCTGAAGCCGTCGCGCGAACATGTCGACCAGACGGGGCAGCTTGGACAGGCCCACCACCCGATCCTCGGGGAGATAGGCGACGTGGGCCTTTCCAAAGAAGGGCAGCATGTGGTGTTCGCAGAGGCTGTAGAGCTCGATGTCCTTAACGATGACCATCTCGTCCGTCTCGACCGTGAACATCGCCTCGTTGAGAATCCTGATCGGATCCTGCGCATAGCCGATGGTCAAGTCCTTGAGCGCCTTCTCGACTCGGAACGGCGTTTTGAGCAGTCCCTCGCGACTCGGATCCTCGCCGATGCCCAGAAGGACGTCGCGAATGTGGTCGGCAATGGTTGCAGTCATTGAGGCAACGCTCCCTTTGAGGAAAAGAAGGCGGCAGCAAGAAGGACAGGAAAGGTCTCGACTAGCTCGACAGAACACGCAAATGCACGCGACCGTCCTTCGGCACTTGAATGGGCGTCGGCTTCTTGGTGACCGCGCAGGACTGGCAGATCGGTTCGCCGCTCGCCTTATCGTCCCAGGTGCGGTCGCGATGCGCTTTGCGAAGACGGTCGAAGTTGGGTGAAAGCCACGCCTTCTGCACGGTGGTCATCGGAGCATCGGCTCGCGAAACCACAGGGCCGCCGTCGATCTCAAGGGTGAAACCCTGGCAGCACGGCATGGTGTGCCGGCCATCCCAGGTCACCACCATCCGGCGAAACGGGTCGGAGCACTGAAACTCGGCCGCGGTGAGGTCTGTCCAATGCGCGGCCTGCCAGGAGTGCTGGGCGCCTGCGGGCAGGTAGCACTCCGAGATCGACATCCAGTCCACACCCATTTCCTTGCACCAGAACTCCTCCATACGGCCGGAGTCGAGATCATGGGCGTTGATCTTGGTGCGCACCACCGAGGCGCGAATCTTCAGGTCCTTCGTCCCCTTGCCCTCGTTGCGCGCGTTCACCGACTCGCGGACGGAGTTCAGGAGGATCTCCCATTGCCCGCCCACGCGCTGTCGGGCGTACGTCTCAGGATCACAGGCGTCGACGGAGTACATCAGGTCGGTGATGCCCGCCTCGACGATCTGGCGGAACAGTTTCTTGTTCTTGCGCGCGCCCCCGTTCCCGTTTGTGTTCATCATCAGATCGGGGAAGCCCAGGGCGTTGGCCTCGCGTATGAACGACACGATACGCGGATGAAGGGAGGGTTCGCCGCGATAGTTGAACTTGATGGACGAGACGCCGATATCGGCGCATTGCTGGATCAGGCGGCCATAGAGAACAGGATCCATGTAGCCACGCTGGTAGGAAAAGTCCTCCATCCCCTGCATGCGGATGTGCTCGTGCGTCCAGATCTGACAGAACCCTTTCGGATCCTCCTCGGTGCTGCCGCAGCGCAGGTCGCACACTGCGACCGTTTCAATGTCGGCATGGACCGGGTGGTCGGCCGCGTCGAGGTCCGTCTCGCGGCGGTCCCACTCCTTTCGGTACGCCTCGTACACGCTGGACCGTTTGGGGGCGTCAACGAGGACTCGGAACGTCGGATCTTTGGACATTTAGGGCGCGAGTTTAGGCGGGGGGCCTTGAAAACGCGGTGCCGCCACCGGAGTTTCGCCTCCCGGGCACGAGCGATAACTCTGGTGTGCCCCTTACAGGAGGCCTTCAATCCGTCGCGCAACGCTGTCGTCGAGAAAAGCTCTCACCGTCGCGAAATGACGGCGCAGATCGTCGACGGTGTCGATGTCCGCGTCGAGACCATGGACTGAGACGCTCAGACCGGCCTTAGAGGCGTGGGCGAGGGTCACGGCCAGAACCGTATCCGTGCTCCATTCGATGAGGGAGAACAACGCCGGCTGCGGCTCCCTCAAACCGATGAGCGTGTAGCCCCCATCCTCGGCCGAACGAAGCACTACGTCCGCGGTCTCCAGAGCCTGGTACGCCGCGGCCACAACGTCTCCCTTCAGAGTCAGACAGTCGGTGCCGATCAGAACGGTCGCTTCCGAGCCGCGGCCGAAGGAGTTCACAAACGCTCGGTGCATCCTGGCGCCCAGATCGGAGCCCTCTTGGGGTTCGAGCGCTTCACCCGGAAACCACTGGCTGATCTCGGCGCCGGCGTCGTTCGGGGCAAAACAAAGGACACGTCGGAAGTCGCCTCCATGACCAGGGCGGGTGGCGCCGATCACCGCGTTCGTGAGCGACCGATACAACGCCGTGGCCAGTGAATCCCCGATCGCTTCCACAAGCCTCGTCTTCACCGCCCCCGGCCGAGGCGCCTTAAGAAAAATGAGCAGCTCGCGAACCGCGCTTGAGTAACGGTCCTTGGACTCAGGAGGCGGGGACGAGTTCAATCTGGAAGAGCCAGGGCCACTTCTTGCCGGTTACGAAGATGCGGTCGCCCGTCTGGTCCCAGGCAATGCCGTTCAGCACATCGCCTTCGGGCCCGCGGGCCTCTCGTTGCAGCAGGCCGGCAAGGTCGATCCAACCGGTCACGTGGCCGGTTTCCGGGTTGATCTTCGCAATCCGGTCGGTGGTCCAGACGTTCGCCCACAATTCGCCACGCACGAACTCGAGTTCGTTGAGTCGTTCGACCGGACGCCCGTCATCCACAACCGGAATGCTGCGAACCGGCTTCTGCGTTTTCGGATCCAGAAAGAACAGTCGCGACGAACCGTCGCTCATCACGAGGCGCTTCCCGTCGAAAGCCATCCCCCAGCCTTCAGTCGGGTAGCTGAATGTTCGCAGTCGCTTGAGAGAGGTCTTGTCGTAGACGAAGCCCACCTGCTCTTCCCAGGTCAACTGGAGCAACTCATGGCCCACCAGGGCCAGGCCCTCGGCAAAATAGCGACCTTCCACCGCAACCTGCTGGAGCACGGCCCCCGTTTCGGGAGTCACCTTGCGCAGGGTCGACTGGCCGCGCAGGCCCGTGCTCTCGTAAAAGATGCCGTCCGCGAACACCAGGCCCTGAGTGAAGGCGGTCGGGTCGTGCGGGAAAGCTTTCACCACCTTGAAACTGAATCGGGGCGTTTTCCCGTGAGGCTTCGCTTCCATGGTCGGGGAAGAGGATGCCAGAACACTGAGCCCCATGAGGGCAAAGAGGCCCTGCGGAGCGCGGGAGCGCAGAAACGACGCAAGAGTCGCGGGCATCAGACCGAATCTACAGCTTGAGACCGGTTTACGGATGATCTCCGTGACTCTGGAAAGAAACAAACCACAGACATCTTTGTTGGGGCCCGCGGGGCCAGTGGGCGAGTGGACTTGCTGCGCCGGGAGCGCCTCGCGCGTCACCACTGCGTTCCCGGAACTTCTGAATCGTTTGGTTCCTTGCTCGGCTTATCGGGCGCAAACTCAGCACACGGACCGTGGCGACTCGCGCCCGAAATCCCGACGCATGCAACCCACTCGCCCCTGGCCCCGCTCCATTCTTGTGAGCTCAGATCCGCGCCAAGCCTCGACCACCGTCGAAAGGGGAAAGCCGTCCGGCGCTTTCCCCGCAGATGTAGAGGACTTCAACTATGTCCCGGGGACCGCTCCGCCGTCGACGGACAAGCAATGGCCCGTGATGAACCTTCCCTGGTCGCTCGCGAGGAAAACGTACGCGTTCGCGACGTCCTCCACCTGCCCCATTCGGGCCAGAGGCGTGTGCTGGACCATCGACTCCAGGGCCTTGGCCGGCATCTGCCGCACCATGTCCGTCTCGATGAATCCGGGCGCTATGGCATTCACGCGAATGCCGTGCTTGCCCATCTCGCGGGCCCAGACTTTCGTCATGCCGATGACGCCCGCTTTCGTGGCCACGTAGTTCGTCTGACCAAAGTTGCCATAAAGGCCGACCACGGAGGACGCCGAGATGATGACCCCAGCCTTCCGCGAAATCATGTGAGGCGCCACCGCGCGGGTGCAGACGAAGACGCCGCGAAGGTTGGCGTCGATCACGACGTCGAACTGCTCGTCGGACATCACCGAGACCTGACCGTCCTTGACCTTGACGAGCAAACCGTCGCGCAGGATTCCGGCGTTGTTGATGAGGACGTCGATCTGCGAAAACGCTTCGATGACCTTCGCGGTCGCGGCCTGGACGAGCGCCGCGTCCGCCACCGAGACCCTGGTGAACGTGGCCTCCTGCGCGCCCGCGGCCTTGAGTTCGCTCAGAAGCCCCGCTTCATCACCCTTCACGTCCCACACCGCCACCCGGCATCCCTGAGTGGCGAATGCGAGGGCGGTGCCCTTGCCGATCCCCGCCGCTCCGCCGGTGACGATGACCACCTTATTCTTGAGACCTGTATCAATCACGGGGTCGCGGTTTTAGCAGAAACGTCAGGTCGATGGGCCGGCCTACTGGACCCTGCCTTCGCTGCGCCGGAGGTCGATGACGTTCAGCCCGAGCTTGGGCAGACTGGTCTCCAGGCCCTCGGGCGCTCCGGGCTCCAGGATCACGTTCGTCACGCCCCACGACCGCAGTGTGCTGGCGAACTTCTCGGGTTGATGGTCCAGAAGGTCGCCGAGGCCGTTGACGTGGTCAGCCAGCGCCTGTGAACGCCGTGACACGACCCCGGTCACGATCTTCCGTCGGTGCTGGGTCTGAAGCAGGACGGCGAAACCATCCAGGGTGGTGAGCGGAATGTTGCAGACGTCTCCGGGCACGAGACGCGCCAGATCCAGCGGCGATACGAAGGTCTTCGCGAGCCTCCGGGGCGACCACATTTCAAGCCCGGCGCACACCGCGAGCAACCCCACAAGGGCGCGCCCCCGGGCGCTCTTCCTTTCAATCCCCGACAGAAAACGGACCGCGGGGATGGTCAGGAAGAAGAGAGCGAACAGAACGCACCGCACGGGCGTCCGGCCCATGGAGAAGGGCGGGATCGACATCAGGAATGAATACGGCATGGCGATCCCGAGATCGGATCCGAACACCTTCAGCGACGGCCCGAGACTCAGGATCAGGAACCCGAGAGCCAAAAGACCGCAAAGTCGGGTCCAGAAATCCCGAAACCGAATCAGCCCCATAAGCGCGGTACCGGCAAGGACGAAGCCCAAAAAAGCTTCCCGACCGCCCACGCCCTTCCCGATCTGGCGACTAAGGGGCGCCATGAACGAGAGCCACGGCTGATTGACGGGATCGGGGACGACGAATGCGGCCAGATTGGCCGACCAGAAGCCCGCTTGCCTGGCGTTCATCGGCTGGGCTCCTCCGCTCACCCAGGCGAGGGCGAAGGGCGAAACCAGAACGACCGCGAGAGTGAAAGCGACGGCGATGGGAAAGCCGCCGAGGGCGCGCACTCGACTCAGGACTTGGGCGCGAGTGCGAGGTCTGGCCAACAGGATCGCGCCGATCAGAAGGAAGGCCAGCCACGCAAAGACGATGAGCTCGCCGAAGTAGGGACCTCCGCCAAGAAGAACCGCCACCCCCAGCACCGGCCCGAGCCGGGGCCGCTCCCAGACACTCACGAGACACCAGGCGGCAAGCGGAAGAATCGCCGCCACCGAGAGATGATTCAGGTGCGGAGCATGGAGCTGGTTGAAAGGTGAGAAGGCGTAGCCGATAGTGATCGCGAGGGCGGCCAGGACCGAGCCGCCAATCCTTCGCAGGAACGAGTAGGCCGCGAAAGCAATGGCCACGTAGCAAAGGCCAATGGCGATCTTGTAGGCGATGAGAGGGTACAGGAGGTCCTCTCCTTGAACTCCGCTCAAGGACCGACGCCAGACCTTCACCACCGCGGTGACCGGGAGGAATGCCGGAGTGAGAACGTGCGCGGCGAGCGAAGTCCCGACCGGATGAAACACGATATCGGAGTGCAGAGGCGACTGAAGAAGCGAAACCGCGCGCTCGACGCTCCACATGTTCCAGACCAGCTGCCCGTAGTCGGTGCCGAGCGCGGGAATGCCGTCGAGCGGGAAAACCTGAGTCCAGGTGAAGAGCAAGGCGAGCCCCGTTGAAACAAAGGCTGCGATCCCTCGCTCCTTGCGGGAGTTCACGACTGGCTGTCGCGCTTGATCGGCTCCAGGGTGATGGGCACGGCTCTGAGCTTGTCGGCGCGGCCCTTCGCGTCCTCGTACAGTCTCATCTGGACGCGGGCGGGCTCTTCACCCTTGCCCGGTTTGCGGCGTCTATAGGTGCCGTCCGGCTCCAGGATGCGCGCCTTCTGGTTGTCTTCAAAAAACCAGTCCAGGATGGTCGAGAGCCTTTCCATCGCTTCCTTCGAGGTGATTCGGGTCATCAGCTCGATCCGCCGATCCAGGTTTCGGGGCATCCAGTCGGCGCTCGCGATGTAGTGTTCCTCATCACCGCCATTCCAGAAGTGATAGATCCTCGAATGTTCGAGATACCGGTCAATGATCGAAACCACCTCTATGTTCTCGGAGATGCCCTTGAGGCCGGGCCGCAGGCAGCAGATGCCCCGCACGTTGAGCTTGATCTTCACCCCCGCCTTCGATGCCGCGTAGAGGGCGCGGATGATGTCCTCGTCGACCAGCGCGTTCATCTTGCCGCGGATGAGACCGGGCTGGCCTTCCTCGGCGCGACGTCGCTCCCGCTCGATCATCGAAAGAATGCGCGCTCGAAGAGCCATCGGCGCCATGGTCAGTCGCTGCATGGCCGGGGGGTCGGAAAAGCCGGTAATGGTGTTGAAGAAAGCGGAAAGGTCGCGTCCCAGCGCTTCGTCGGACGACAGCATGCCGATGTCGGTGTAGAGCCTGGATGTCTTCTCGTTGTAGTTTCCCGTGGACAGATGCACGTAGCGCCTGATCCCCTGGGGCTCGCGACGGACCACCAGGGTCGCCTTGGCGTGCGTCTTCAGACCGCGGATTCCGTAGATGACGTGCGCGCCCGCGTCCTCCAGCCGGCGGGCCCAGCGGATGTTCGAGGCTTCGTCGAACCGGGCCGTCAACTCGACCACCACCGTCACCTGCTTGCCCGACTCCGCCGCAGCCACCAGAGCCTTGACCACTTCGGAGTCGGAGGCCGGTCGATACAGGGTCTGCTTGATCGCCAGCACTTGAGGGTCGGCCGCCGCCTGTTTGACGAAATCGATCACCGTCTCGAACGAATCGTAGGGATGGTGCAGCAGGACATCGCGGCGGGAGAGAACGGCGAACAGGTCGGCCGATTCGGCGGGAACGAGGTTCGCCTGCGCGCG
This sequence comes from Vicinamibacteria bacterium, assembly GCA_031364765.1. Taxonomy (GTDB): domain Bacteria; phylum Acidobacteriota; class Vicinamibacteria; order Fen-336; family JAGNNV01; genus JAGNNV01. The sequence continues at coordinate 4,474 of JANLWV010000450.1, read as the reverse complement.
CTGGGCCGGATCGCGGAACGAGTCGAGGGCCGTGAGGTCGAGAACTTGAAAGAAGAGCCTCAGATCGAGCGGCCCTTGAATACGGTAGACGAGGGGTTCCGCCCCCGGGAAACGAGACACCAGCTGCGACAGAAGCGCTTCCGACGCTTTGGCATCGATGTCGAGGCGGACCACCTGCGACCTTCGACGTCCGTGGACTTCGTCTTCGACCTGCGAGAGAAAATCGTCGCCGCCACCTTCGTCGTCTATGTCCAGCTCGGCGTCTCTTAATACCCGAAAAGTGCTCACATCGCGGACGGCCTGGCCCGGGAAAAGCGAGCTCAGCTGCGAGAGAACCACGGTCTCCAGCCTCACATAGGTGGAGTCGGCGCCGGGGACGCGAACCAGCCTTGGCAATGCCGCAGGCACGGGCACCACGCCGAGCCGGGGATCCCCATCCTTCTTCTCCGGCTCGAAGAGGACCGCGAGGTTGAGCGACAGCGACGGCAGCATGGGAAAGGGCCGCGCCGCGTCAATCCCGAGGGGCGTGATCACCGGCTGCACTTCGTCCTTGAAGAAACGAACCACGCCGGCCCGAAGGGAAGCGTCCAGGTCGCTGAAATCAAGAATGCGAATCCCGATGGCCTCGAGACTCGGAAGGACATCGCGTTCGGAGATCTGATGAAGGCGCTTCAACTGCAGCGCGGCCATCTCCTTCACGACCGCGAGTTGCTGGGCGGGAGAGAGGCCCGCGGAGTCGGGCGTGGTATCGCCTTCGGCAATGGCGTTCTTGAGGGAGGCCACCCTCACCATGAAGAACTCGTCCAGATTGTTGGTCACGATGGCCATGAACTTGGCCCGTTCGGCCAGCGGGGTGGCGGCTTCCTCCACTTCCTCAAGCACCCGGGAGTTGAAGGCAAGCCACGACAGTTCGCGGTTGAAGAAGATCTCGGGATCCTGCGCTTTGCGTCTTGGCTTCGTCTTCATCTTCATGAGGAGTCGCCTCTCGTGACCTCCCGGAAAATCACCCGCCGGCCAAAGGCATCCTGGAAAAAATCGCTGCGCGCGAGCACGGCCAGCCGCTCCATGGTCAGGTCGCCCGCTCCTTCCACCTCGATGGCGATAACCCCGTCTTCCGGCCGAACCCTTATGTTCTTCACTTTCTGCTGATGGTCGGCGTCGAGCGCGTTCGCGAGACGCAGGATCGAACCCAGCTTGTTGACCACGATCTTGGCCTCGCGATCGAGGGCCATGTAAGGGATGTGGGAACGCTGGGGAAGGCCGCGGCGGTGGTAGCGGGCGATATTCGATACCACCAGAAGGTCGTCGCGCGACAAACCAAAGATCTCCGCCACCGAGATCAGGTACTGCGAGTGTTTGTGATGCGCCCGAAGATTCACGAAGAGACCGATATCGTGAAGAAGAGCCGCGACCTCGAGGAGTAGCCGGTCGCGCAGATCGAGGCCATGCTCCGATCTGAGTTCATCGAAGAGGCGAAGGGACAGATTGGCGATGTGCCGGGCGTGGCGGGTGTCGTAGTTGTACTTCTCCCCCACCGCATTGGCGCTCGCCAGGACCTGACGTGAGAACACTTCGATCCCGAGCCCCGCTTCCGAACGGGCCAAGTCGAAGATGAGACCATGCCGGAGCGTGGCGTTCGAAACCGTAATGGTTTCCGCCTTGGTGGCCCGAACAAGTTCGGAATAGACGAGAAGCGCCGGCGCCAGCGTCTCGGCCTCGGCCAGCGACAGCCCGTGGGTGGCGAGAATCGTGTCGACGTCGAGAACAGCAATCTCGCTGCAGACCTTCAGGAAAGCGTCACGCGGAAAAGCCGAGAGAGGTTCGGAGTCGGCGCGTCCCAAAACCCGGGCCACCAGGCGCGCGTCGGAGCCAAGAGCGATGAAATGTTTGACGTCATCGAGCGGCAGTTCGCGACGAATGTCGGCGATGACATTCTTGATGTGCCTCAGAATGAGCCGCTGGAAGTGCGTCGGCGTCCCCTGGAACGCGGCAAAGCTCTGCCGGAGCCGGATCGAGCCGATGGCATACGTGCCGGAGTGTGCGGGCTCGCCTCCGTGCAAGGTCGAGAGGTCGGCGCTGCCCCCGCCCACTTCGGCGACCAGGCAGGTCTCGGTCGCTATCTCGGGCAGGGACTTGAGCGATTCGCGGACGGCGAGGTAGGTCAGCCGGTTCTCTTCCGAACCGTCGATGACTTCGACGTCGATCCCGGTTCGGACGCGAATGCGGTCGAGAACGGTGTCGCGGTTGGTGGCCTCGCGAAGGGCGGAGGTGGCGACGGCGCGGTACCGAACCACCCCGAACGTGTCCATGATCGACCGGAAACCCTCAAGCGCGTGGAGCGCGGCCTCGACGGTAGGCTGGCCGATCCGACCGGTGGTGAAGGTGTCTTTTCCGATGAGAACGCCGCGCGCGACCTCTTCGATGATTCGCATCGCATCGCCCTCTCCTTCGGCGATAACCAGGCGAACCGCGGAGGCGCCCAGGTCAAGAGCCGCGAACGGCTTCGGGGGCTCCTTGGGCGGGGGTTGCGCACCGTCCTTGGGCTTACGGGTGAGGGTTCGCTTGCGCGGCGCGGCCATGGGAGAAACCATTCTAGCCGGGCGGGGCTCAGGCCTGCTCAAAAACCCTGCCGCGCCGTCTCCTTTAGCCAAATGCCTCAGGGGTTAACCCCCCGGCTGCGAGATACTGGGTCAATGACCGCCCGGATTGCTCCCCTCGACGAACCACTCACCCGCTTTCTTGAACTCTTTCAGAAAGCCAGGAAGGAGGAGACCCACGACGCCTCCGCGGCGGCCCTCGCCACCGCGACCATGCACGGAAGGCCCTCTCTGCGGATCGTGCTCCTCAAGGACGCCGATATTCGCGGCTTCGTGTTCTACAACAATTATCAGAGCCGCAAGGCTGCGGAGATGGAATCCAACTCGCAGGCGGCGATGACGTTCTACTGGCCGGGAATGTATGTCCAGGTAAGGATCGAAGGCACGGTGGACCGGGTCAGCGCCGAGGAATCAGACGCCTACTTTGAGTCGCGCCCGGTTGGACATCGTCTCGGAGCGTGGTCGTCCGACCAGTCCCGCGAGATCGACTCGAAGGAGGACCTGGTCCGGAAGTTCGAGGAGGTCGAAAAGCGGTTCGAGGGTCATGAAGTTCCGAGGCCGGCCCACTGGGGTGGCTACCGGATCACGCCGGAGTCGATCGAGTTCTGGTTCGGTCGGGAGAATCGGATGCACGAGCGCGAGCTGTACACCCGCGCCGGAAACGGCTGGACGGTCAAACTCCTCCAGCCGTAGACCGCCTCGCCCGTGGGAACCTGCGGATCGGACCCAGGAGCGCGCTACGCTGCCGGGATAGGTTCCGGTTCCACTCGGCTGCGGCCGAAGGCGCGGCGCAGCGCTACCGTCCAGTCGTCGAAGAGCGCGTAGAGAACGGGAATGGCGAGCAGGGTGAGGAGCAACGCGAACGTCTGACCTCCGATGATGACCACGGCGATGGAACGGTTCGTCGCTGAGCCGGCGCCGCTTGAAACCGCGAGAGGCAGCATGCCGGCCACGAAGGCCAGGGTGGTCATGAGAATCGGCCGCAGGCGGTCGCGGTTGGCCTGAAGGATCGCGGTGGCTCGGACCAGACCCTGAGCCCGAAGGTTGTTCGTGTGGTCGATCTGCAGAATCCCGTTCTTCTTGACCACGCCGAAAAGAACCATGATTCCAAGCGCCGAGTAGATGTTGATCGACTGATTGAAGATCACGATAGCGAGCAGGGCGAAGGGCACGGTCATGGGAAGGGCCATGAGGATCGTGATCGGATGCAGCCAGCTCTCGAACTGAGCGGCGAGGACCAGATACATAAAAATGATCGACGACATGAAGGCCAGGACGAACGCCCTGGCCGCACGACCCTGTTCCTTCGACCTGCCGGTCAAGCCGTACGAATACTCGGTGGGCATATTCAGCCCCGCCGCCGCGGCGTTCAGGGTCTGAATGACCGCCTGCTCGGAGAAGCCAAGTTTCACGTTGCAGGTGATGAGAACCTGCCGGGTTCGCCCGATCCGATTCACCACCGCCGGACCCTTCGACTCCTCGAAGCGCACGAGGTCGCCGAGACGGACCGAGCCGAGACGGAGGGAAGGCACGCGCGTTTCCGCGATGACCGAGGGCGAAGACCGGTCGACCCCCTCGGCCCGGAGCCAGACATCGTAGCGCTCGCCGCCTTCGTAGTAATCGGTCACCTTGATCCCGCCCACCATCGCGTTGAGCGTCGAAGCGATGTCCACCACGCGGACCCCTAGGTCGGCGGCCTTCTCGCGATCGATCACGACCCCCAATTCGGGCTTTCCCGTGACGAGGTCGGTGTCCGCGTCGACCACTCCCGGCACCTTCTTCATCTCCGCGAGGAGCACGGTCGAATACTTTTCGAGCTTGCTCAGGTCGGGCCCGCCCACCCAGAACTGGATGTTCGAGTTGTTGCCTGACCCGAT
>JANLWV010000393.1:0-2754 GCA_031364765.1 Vicinamibacteria bacterium | reverse complement strand
TGCGGCCGAGCGCCGCGCGCACTCTTCGGTCGATCTCGGGGGCGAGAACCCGCCGCGCCCGGAGGGGAAACGCGACGTTCTCGAAGACGGAGAGGTGGGGATAAAGCGCGTAGTTCTGGAAGACCATGGCCACGTCGCGGTCGGCCGGTTTCACCGAAGCGACATCGCGGTCGCCGATCAGAATACGGCCGGTGTCGACATCCTCCAGTCCGGCCAGCAGGCGCAGCAGTGTGGTCTTCCCGCAGCCCGAAGGACCGAGGAGCACCAGGCATTCCCCCGGCTCGATCTCGAGATCGATCTCGCGCAACGCGCGGTGGGCGCCAAACTGCTTGCTGACTTTCTCGAAGCGGACTCTCATCTTTCCTTCGCTCCACTCGCCGGGCGCGACTCTATACTCCCCGCCACTTGAAATGATGATGAGGTTCTGGTTTCGCGCCGCCTGGTTGAGTGCAGCAGCCTCCGCTTTCGCCTGGTCCGACTCGTCAACCGGCGCGATCTTGCGGCAGGAGTCGTTCGATCTGAGCGAGAGCGCCGAAGTGATCGCCACGATCACCGCGGCCTGCGATGGCTGCGACTGGGGCCGCGCCGGAAGCGAGGCGGTCGTGATTCGTGTGGAGGTGGACGGCCGCTACTCCCAGCACCTGTTTCTCACGCGCGGTTCGGCGAGCGCCGACTACCGCATTCTCCTCGGATCGTTGTTGGCTGGACGACACCACCTGACCCTCGCCCAAGACCTGTCTGCGTCGCCGACATCCGCCAAGGGCGCCCTCATCTCACGCGTGGACATCGTCCCGCTCCCCGCATCGCACCCGGAACATGAAGCGACCGCCCTCGCGCCGATCCTGTACGCGCGCCCGAACACGCTGGGCCGATTCACCGATATTCCTCTTCTCATGTGGTACGAAAGGGAGAAGACCGATCGAGGCTCGCGCATCCGCTACTCGATGATCTTCAGCAACGAGGACGGCGGCACGCCCGCCGATCGGCTTCTCGCGACCTGGGGACGGCTCACCGATATCGAATACATCTATGGAATCCAGTTCGACCGCTCCGGAGGCGTCATCGAGGAAACCTTCCAGGGCAAAGACCACGAGATCGTCCCGTTTCGCGGCCGGCGCGAAGGGCGCCATCCCCTGCTCTACGTCGTCACCGACAACAACATGGTGAAGGATGAAGGGAACGTGCGTCAGCGTTACGCGCCCGCGCCCATCCCTTTCGATCTGAGTGAGGCCTCGCGCGAAGAAGTGATGGACGCGAACCCCTGGACGTATGTGGTGACCGCCCAGGAGGCTCGACGCGAGCGACGCGTGGCCAAAGCGCCTGTGCCGGGCTCAAAACTCATCTTCGACCCCAGTCGATACGCGGTGCTCGAGGCGTGCGCTTCGCCCGACGACGCGCCCTACGCGACCTTCGCGTTTTCCGTGGGCGTGTCGGAGGCGGGGGGGAAAACCCGGTTCCTCGACTCGACCCTGGGTGTGCGCGACTTTCGAATCTCGCGCTCCGCCGACAACTTCCCGAATGGTTGCTTCCGCGGAGCCGTGGCACTGCCCAAAGGGGTGACGGCCGAGAATGTGACTGCTTTGCGCGTGCGCGCCTATACCCGGCCTCCCCGCAAGGGAGAGCGGCCTCCGGCAAAGCGCTCAGGGCCCGCTCGCCTGCGTCGGGTCAACCGGCTCTTTCTGATGAGTCCCCTCGATCTTCCGGAACCCAACCTCTTCTCCTGGACGGGAGATGTGGCCCTCGTTCTGGACGGCGAACCGGCAACTCTTCAAATCAGGCCGCTCAGGAGATGAGGGAAACATGCTGACAGGCACAGCGCGCGAAGCTTTGGCGGAATTTCTGGGGACCTTTGTTCTGCTCCTCTTCGGCACAGCGGTGGTGGCCCAGGTGGTTCTCTCGGGAAACGCCAATGGGACATACATCTCCATCAACATCGCCTGGGGCCTGGCCGTCACCATGGCGATCTACGTCTCGGCCGGCGTTTCCGGCGCGCACCTGAACCCGGCGGTGACGGTGGCGCTCGCCGTCCACCGCGGTTTCTCGTGGGCCAAGGTCGTTCCGTACTGGGTGGCGCAGATCGCCGGAGCCTTCGCCGGTGCTTCGGTCACCTTCCTCACCTACCGCGAAGCTTTCGATCGCTTCGACGGTGGAACCCGCCTGGTCACCGGTGCCAAGGCGACGGCCGGGATCTTCGCAACCTATCCGCAGGACTTCCTCAGCAACGTGCCCGGCGGACTGATCGACCAGATGGTCGGGACGGCGCTCCTTCTGCTTCTCGTTCTCGCCATCGGCGATCAGAAGAACTTCGCACCCGACCCGCGCTTACAGCCCATTCTGGTCGGCGCGGTGGTGGTCCTGATCGGAATGAGCTTCGGCTTCAACGCCGGCTACGCTATCAATCCAGCACGGGACCTGGGACCGCGTCTCTTCACCGCCATTGCCGGCTGGGGTGGCGAAGTGTTCACCGCTGGAAACGGCTGGTGGTGGGTGCCCATCGTCGGCCCGCTGATCGGCGGCGTTCTGGGCGGATACGTCTACGACTTCTTCATCACCCAAAAGCGGAAGTAGGCCCCTCGCCCGCTCAGTTCTGCCGCACCGCGGTCTGCGTCCGCCGAAGCGGATGCTCACGAAAGAACGCCCACATCTCGCTCGAGGCGTCGATGCTGTTGGTCTTGGTCCCGGCAAACCATTCCGGCAGGAGCCCACCGCCCGGCCATGTGTGGCCTCCCTCGAGGATGGTGTAGAGCACCACGG
>JANLWV010000388.1:0-7129 GCA_031364765.1 Vicinamibacteria bacterium | reverse complement strand
CCTGTTCGGCAAGAAGCGTGCTTCGACCGCCGCTCTTGCTCAAAGGGAATAGGGGCCCGGAGCCCGAACGAGAGTGCCCATCGTCGCCTCGCGAGGCCGTGAAATCAGGAGGCTCCTCCTCGAACTCGCCGATCCCAAGAGGCGCCTGGGCGCCGCCCTCCGACTCAAATCTCTTGGCTCAAGAGTCGTGCCCCATGTGGCGGACGAGTTGGGGCGTCTCGATCTCGAGACACGAGGGGCGCTGCTCCAAGCCATCGAAGACGTCCATACCGAAGATGCCCGGGCGCTCAAGCGGCGGCTCGTGCGCATTGAGCCTTCGACCACGGCAGGTTCCGCCACCCGAAGCGCCGATGCCGAGGCGCAGGCCCTCGATGACTTCCGCACGCTTCCTCCACCGAGGCCGAATGAACGAGCCTCACTCTCCCGTGAGCGGGGGGAAGCACACCTGGCCCTCGCTCGCGCGGGGTCGCGTCTGGCCCGGAAGGATCTGCTCCTGAGCCTCAACACCCTGGATCCGGAACGGACCCGGCTCTACTGCGAGGCCGCGGGTTTGATCGGCGACGGCGCCTTCATCGCAACTCTGGCCCGCATCGCTCGGATCCGCCCTGAAGCGGCGAAGGCCCTGGCTGGAATCGCGGTCCGAGAGAGGATCACCGCCCGCTCAAAGGTGCTTCGAGACCTCGAAGAACCGCTGCGCCTGATCGTCGCCCGGGCTCTGGCCGGCCCATAGCGGCTGAAGAACCGTCAGTAGGCCTGGGCGAAGTAGGCCAGTTTCCCTTTGGAGCCGCAGCGAATGCAGGCGCGCGCTTCGTCGCGCTTCAGCGGGAAACAGCGCACCGTGGCTTTCGTCTCTTCCTTGATCTTCCCCTCGCACTCGGGGCTTGCGCACATTCCGGCCAGCAGGAAGCCGCGCTTTGTCGCCATGACTTCCTTGAAAGCATCGTAGTTCGCGGGCTCTGAGGTGTGGTCGTCGCGGAAGGCGCGGGCCTTCTCGAACAGGTTCTTCTGAATCGCATCCAGCCGCTGCAGGACGGAGGCGGCGAGGCCCGCAAGCGGGACAAACTCTTTCTCCCGGGTATCGCGACGAGCGAGGACGCAGGAATCCTTCTCGATGTCCTTGGGACCAAGCTCCAGGCGGATGGGGACGCCGCGCATCTCCCAATCGGAGTACTTGAAGCCGGTCTGATGATTGTCGCGGTCGTCGAGGTGAACACGAATGCCGGCGGCCGTGAGTTCCTTGGCCAGGGCGCGAGCCCTGGGCAGAACCGCTTCGGTCCAGTCGCCCTTGCGAGGAGGAATCGGAACGATCACCACCTGATAAGGCGCCACCTTCGGCGGAATCACCAGGCCGCGGTCGTCGCCGTGGGTCATGATGAGGCCGCCGATGAGTCGCGTGGAAACGCCCCACGATGTCGACCAGGGCAGCGCTCGCTGCTGGTTTTGATCCACGAACTCGATCTCGTAGGCGGTGGCGAAGTGCTGTCCGAGATTGTGAGACGTTCCTGCCTGCAGCCCTTTGCCATCACCCATGAGGGCCTCGATGGAGTACGTTGTGACCGCCCCCGCGAACTTCTCCGAGTCGCTCTTCGCTCCGAAGTGCACCGGCATGGCGAGAACATCCTCGGCCACCTCGCGGTACATCTCGAGTATGTCGAGGGTCTCCTTCTGCGCTTCCGCGGCCGTGGCGTGCAGGGTGTGCCCTTCCTGCCAGAGAAACTCCGTGGTTCGCAGAAACGGACGGGTCACCTTCTCCCAACGAACCACGTTGCACCACTGATTGAGAAGAACCGGCAGGTCGCGCCAAGACTTCACCCACTTGGCGTACATCGTGCAGATGATGGCCTCGGATGTCGGCCGGATCGCGAGGGGCTCTTCGAGCTCCTCCCCGCCACCGATGGTGACCCAGGCGCACTCCGGCGAGAAGCCCTCGACGTGCTCCTTCTCCTTCTCAAGGAAGCTCTTCGGAATCAGCATCGGGAAGTATGCGTTCTTGTGTCCAAGCGCCTTGATCCGTCGATCGGTCTCGGCCTGGAGGTTCTCCCAGATGGCGTATCCATAGGGGCGGATGACCATGCAGCCCTTGACCGGACCGTAGTCGGCGAGTTCCGCCTTGAGGACGACATCGAGATACCACTGAGAAAAGTCCTCAGCAGGGGGCGTGATTTCCTTGAGCGTGCGTTCTTCCATGATGACGATCAGACTCTGGGTGGGGCTTTCTTATTTCTTGGGGTGCTTCGGAAACAGGAGCGAAGCGGAGATTGAAATCACGAGAATGGCGAGTATGAATCCCAGGGACGGCCCGATGGGCACGTGTCCGTTCATGAGCCAGGCGAGGACCGTCATTTTCAGGCCCACGAAACACAGCACGATGCCAAGGCCGTACTTCAGAAAATGGAAGAGGTCCACCGCGCCGGCCAGGAGGAAGTACAGGTTCCGAAGGCCGAGGATGGCGAACATGTTCGAGGTGAAGACCACCAGAGGCTCGTTGGTGAGACCGAAGATGGCGGGAACCGAATCGACCGCGAATACCGTGTCGACAATGTTCAGGAACATGAGAGCCACGAAGAGGGGGGTCGCCAAGAGGCGGGGGCCCTCGCGGATAAAGAAGGCCTCGCCGTGGAACTGGGGCGTGACCGGCAGCACTTTCTTGAGCAGCTTCATCGCCCAGTTGTTCTCGGGATCGATCTGGTCGTTCTCATCGCCGGTCATGACCTTGATGCCGGTCACCACCAGGAAGGCGCCGAGCGCCCAGACAATCCACTGGAACTGGAGAAGGGCGGCGCCAACCAGCACAAAGATGGCCCGGAACACCAGGGCGCCCAGGATCCCGAAGAAGAGCACCCGGTGCCGGAGCTCCGGCGGGATTCGGAAATAGTTCAGGACAACTACGAAAACGAAAAGGTTGTCGATCGAGAGCGAGTACTCAACCACGTAGCCGGCCAGGAACTCCATGGCGGTTCGCTTCGCAGCCTCTTCGACGCTGATCCCCACCGGCGGATGGGCCTCAAGGAATGAAAGCGACCAGAAGTAGAGACCGATGTTGAAGAGCAGCGCCACACCCACCCAGACCACGGCAAAACCCGTCGCCTCCCGCATCGTGACTCGGTGCGCTTGCTTGTGGAAAAAACCGAGATCCACGGCGAGAAGGCCGATGATGATGAGGGTCGACACGAGGTAGAGCCACCAGACCTCGGCGAACGGGAACAGGCGGGGGGTGATCATGGCGGGAAGCCGGGGATTCTAGTCGTTTCAAGATGATCCACCGACACCGCCGAGAAGCGCTTGCCTTCCCATGCGGTCTGATTCAGAATTGGCGCGGCTTGCGGGTCGTCTCCTTTCCTGGTGTCTCTCTCCCGGAAATCAAGGAGACCCCAAATGACGTTACTGACCCTGTCCATCGTTGCGATATCTTTCGCTTCCCCCCAAGCCTGTCTGCTTCCGCTAGGTTCGTTGCCGGAACGGCGCGTATTCACGAACGCCGACCTCGAACGAATGGCCGCCTGCCGTTACCAGACGGGCGCTTTATCGGAGGTGGGAACCGACCCGCCCGAGAGAAGCTCACGTTCCCCTCGAAGAGCGGCGAGGGTTTCTGCTCCTGAACAGGCGGGCGGGAGCGCTATCGAAGCGGACTGGCGGGCGCAGTGGCGATCCATCGACCAGAAGGCCCGGAGACTGAGACGCGCGGCGCGTGAACTGCGGCAGGAGGCGGGGGAAGCGCCCAAAGGTCCCAAAAAGCAAACCTCAGGCCGCCGGTCTCCATCGCTCCTGACCAGCCGGGCCAGCAGTCTCGAGGCGGAGGCGAAGGAACTGGAGGACGAGTTTCAGGACCGGGCACGACGCGAAGGCGCTCTTCCCGGCTGGCTGCGACCCAAGGCGCGATAGTCCGCCGGCCCTCTGTTACGCTCGCCCGGCTATGAAACGGGTTCGCGTGGCCGTGGGCCGGACTCCGTATGACGTCGTGATTGGACGAGGCGCCCTAACAGGTCCTCGGCTGCGGCGTGTCCTCGGAGGGAACGCCGGGATCGTCGTGTCCTCGGAAAAAGTCATGAGCCTCCACGGAAAGGCGCTGCTTCGCGCTCTCCGAATAGCCGGTTTGAAGTCCCCCCGTGTCGTCCTCCTGCGCGATGGCGAGGGAGCCAAGACCACCAGGCAGTGGGAACGGATCATTCGTGCGATGGCGCAGGCACGACTCGAACGATCCGGTTTCATCATCGCGTTTGGGGGAGGCTCCATCGGCGATGCCGCCGGTTTCGCCGCCGCCACCTACATGCGTGGGATCCGCTTCATTCAGATTCCGACCACGCTGCTCGCCATGGTGGATAGCAGCGTGGGCGGCAAGACCGGAATCAACCTGGTGGAAGGAAAGAATCTGGTCGGATCGTTCCACCAACCGAGCCTGGTTCTCGCCGATGTCGCGTTCCTCAAGACGCTTTCCGCACGAGAGCGCCAAAGCGGGGTCTACGAAATCCTGAAGTGTGGCCTGTTGAGGAGCGAGCGTCTTCTGAAGCTCGTGGAGCGGACGCGCGGACTGAGACGGGCCTCGGATATCGACCTCGAGAACGCCATTGCCCAGGCGGTGCGGGTGAAGGCCCGGATCGTCGAGCGGGATGAGCGGGAGGCGGGTGAACGGGCGCTCCTGAACCTAGGGCACACCCTCGGCCACGCGCTTGAAGCCGCCACGTCGTATCGGCTCTTCACCCACGGCGAAGCCGTGGGCTACGGAATGGAATTCGTCATCGACCTGGGGGAACAGCTGGGCGTCACCGAGGCCTCGGCGGCGCGACGGATGCGCGCCGCCATCCAGGCGGTGGGCCATCGTACGCCGCTTCGGCCCGCCATGGTCGCCGCGGCGCAAAAGGCGGCCCAAGGCGACAAGAAGCGAGAGGGCGGAGAGATCAAAGAGATCCTCCTTGCCCGACCCCAACAGCCGGTCATTCACCGCATGGAGGCCCGTTTTTTCGCCAAGGAAGCGGGCGCCTGGCTGGCGAGAAGGGCCAGCCCCGGCCGCCGATAGGACCCTTGCTTCGCTCAGTGTCCGGGCTGCCTAGTCGCCCAGCAGAAGCGTCAACGCGGCCTTCTGGACGTGCAATCGATTGCCCGCCTGCAGGAAAACCACCGACTGCGATCCGTCCATGACTTCGTCGGTGACTTCGAGACCTCGATGCGCGGGAAGGCAGTGCATGAAGACCGCGTCGTCCGCCGCGAGGGCCATGAGGGTCGGGTTCACGGTGAAATCGGCAAAGGCGGCTTTTCGCTTCTCGGACTCCGCTTCCTGACCCATCGAGGCCCAGACATCCGTATAGACCGCGCGCGCGCCGGCCACGGCTTCAGCGGGATCGTTCAGGAGCTTCGCGGGTGGGGTGCCCATCTTCTGGGCATCTCGGGCCGTGCTCTTGGTGATCAGCGGATTGGGCTCAAACCCTTTGGGTGTGGCAATCACCATTTCGACGCCCAGCCGGGCGGCGCCGATCATCAACTCGTGGCAGACGTTGTTTCCATCGCCCACGTAGGCCAGTTTGAGGCCGGAAAGCGACCCGAACCTTTCACGCAGGGTGAAGAAATCGGCGAGGGCCTGGCACGGATGCAGGAGATCGGAGAGTCCGTTGATCACCGGCTTGGTGCCGAACTTCGCCAGGTCGAGCACATCCTGGTGAGCAAAGACCCGAGCCATGATCCCGTCGGCAAACGTGGAGAGGACGCGCGCGGTGTCGGCCACCGACTCTCCCACGCTCATTTGGATCTCGTCATGGTTCAGAACCACCGCGAGGCCGCCAAGCTGGAACATGCCGACCTCAAAAGACACCCTTGTCCTGGTGGACGGCTTCTGAAAGATCATGGCTAGCGTCTTGCCAACGAGCGCCTGCTTGAAGGAGTCGGGGTCCGCCTTCATCCTTTCCGCGAGGGCGAAGATCTCTTCGATGTCGTCTCGCGAGTAGTCTTTGAGGGAGATGAGGTGTTTCGGTTTCATGGGTCAGACCGCCCGCGAGTATAGGGCGAAGATCGGTCTTTGATTTGTGATCTGGGGCATACTGCTGGCGGCGGGTCTGGGGCGCCGGATCGGGACGCCCAAGGCTCTCCTCACGCTCAGCGGCGAGACGTTTCACCAACGGGCGGTTGGCGCCTTCCGCGATGCCGGATTGGACCTTGTGACCGTCATCAACGAGGGGTTGGCGGACCTTCTGCCGGCGCCCGTCCCCGGCGAGAGCCGGCTGGTGAACCCCGATCCCGATCAGGCGAGCGGCATGTTCGCGTCGGTCAGAATGGGCGTTGTGGAAGCGATCCGCCTCGGCGCCCGGTTCGCCATCGTCCTGCCCGTCGATCACCCGCTGGTCACCGGCGAGGACGTTCGCTTAGTGGCGGCTCACCTGCGATCGGGCGCCGCGATCGTAGTCGCCACCCACGGGGGTCGAAGAGGCCACCCGATCGGCGTCAACGGCGTGGTCATGGACGAGATCCTCCATGACCCGTCCGTTACGACGTTGCGAGACATCGTCCACCGCTACGGCGCGCGTGTGGTCGAAGCGCCGGTTTCGGCGGGCGCCGTCCTTGGAGTCAACACCAAGGAGGATCTCGACTCGGTGTCGAAACGTCCTTTTCGCTAAACTAGCCTGCTTTCCCCATCAAATCCGCGGGAACACCAGAGAGGACGACGCCGTAAAGGCCCCAAAATGACTCAGTTGCGCAACATCGCCATCATCGCCCACGTCGATCATGGCAAGACGACGCTCGTGGACACACTCCTGCGCCAGGCCGGCGGATTCCGGGAGAACCAGGAAATCGCCGAACGGGTCATGGACTCGAACGACCTCGAACGCGAGCGCGGCATCACCATCCTCGCCAAGAACACGGCTGTGTTCTATCACCACGTGAAGATCAACATCGTGGACACGCCCGGCCACTCCGATTTCGGCGGCGAGGTGGAACGCGCGCTCAAGATGGTGGATGGCGTCATGTTGCTGGTCGACGCCAGCGAAGGCCCGCTGCCGCAGACGCGCTACGTCCTCGGCAAGGCGCTCGAATCCAAGCTGCCGCCCATCGTGGTGATCAACAAGATCGATCGGCCAGACGCGCGCGCGCAGGAGGTGCTCAACGAGATCTACGACCTGTTCATCGACCTCGACGCGGAAGA
>JANLWV010000328.1:0-14071 GCA_031364765.1 Vicinamibacteria bacterium | reverse complement strand
GCGGCGACCAGGCGGCGAACCTCGTCAAGATGCAGTTCCTGTGGGGCCTTGGCATCACACTGCGCAACCTGGGGCACGGAGGCACGGTGGCGGTTCTCAAGGAGGGCGCCGGCATCAGCAGCACGGAAGGGGGCAGAGAGTTGAAGCCGCTCAGGCTTCTCGCCGAGAAAGTCCTTCCCGCGATCGCCGAGCTCAAGCAGCTGATGGACTCCGACCATCCGCATCCTTCGGACGTGATCGGCGATGTCGCCGGCCTCCACGACCTGCAGACCGGCGGAATTCCAACCGGTGAAACCGGAGAGCTCCTGCGGAAGATCGGCCGCCTCACCCTGGTCGACGGAGCGCTTGTTCTCGATCATCGTTTCAACGTCCTGAGCGTCGGGGCGAAGTTGTATGGGACCGCGGCGGTCGAGTCGTGGTGGATGTGGGAGCCCGAGACGCCCGAGTGGCGCCAGGAAGAAGGGAGCGACGGAAGGTTCGAGGGAACGAGGCACAGTTCGGCCCTGAGATACGTGGCCGCAAACCCGGGCTGCGTCGCCATGGTCTGTTCCCAGGACGGAGTCCTCACTTTCCTTGGCTGCCCCGCGGAGTCGGAGGCGCCGAGGATCATGAAGAATCTCGATCTGATTCTCACCTAGGGCGCGCCGATGACCGCCGAGCCTTCCAACATCGCCGGCAAGCAACTCCCGCGAAGCCCGCTCATCCAGACCTTTTTGATCCGGGGTCTGTCGCGGCTCGTCTTCACCCTCGCCGGTTGGAAGGCAGTCGGCGCGCCGCCCCCCAAAACTCCGAAGTACGTGATGATCTGCGCGCCGCATACGTCCTACTGGGATGGTTTCTGGATGCTCGGATGCGCGTCCCTCCTCGGCATCGACCTGCGATTCCTGGGCAAACACACCATGTTCCATGGGCCGCTTGGCTGGCTTATGAAGGGCCTGGGCGCCGTGCCCGTGATCCGGTCTGAGCGACAGAACACCGTGCAGCAGGCGGCCGAGTGGTTCAGGTCGAGCGAGACTTTTCTACTTGGGGTGGCCCCCGAAGGCACGCGAAGACTCACCGCTGGGTGGAAGACCGGCTTCTATTGGATCGCGATGGAGGCGAAGGTTCCCATCGTCTGCGCGTTCATCGACTATGAGACAAGGACCGGCGGCTTCCTGCCTGACGTTATCCATCCCACCGGCAACATCGAGACGGACTTCGCGTTGTTCGAGAAGGCCTACGCGAGGATCACGCCCAAGTTCCCCGAGAAGCTGGCGCCAATTCGGCCGCTCTCGCCGCAAGCCGCGACCGCGACCGCGGAGTAACACGGCGTTCCTCGGCTACCGGCCCGTCGCAGGTTCGCTTCCCGGCGCTCCCAGCGTGGCCAGCCAGTCGGCCTTCCATCCCTCGATGGTGCGGCCGGTGATCGGCTCCGACGAGGCGGCGATATCCGCCGCCTGAACCAGCGTCTTTACCTTGTCGAGGCCGATGCCGTCGACCATGAATTTGACCAGAGAGTGCGAGAGCACATAGAGCGGCTGGGCTACCTCGCGCCGCTTCTCGAACAGGTCCGCCGGCGCTCCGA
The DNA here is from genome assembly GCA_031364765.1 of Vicinamibacteria bacterium. GTDB lineage: Bacteria > Acidobacteriota > Vicinamibacteria > Fen-336 > JAGNNV01 > JAGNNV01. The sequence goes on along the minus strand of JANLWV010000328.1, from coordinate 12,507 downwards.
AGCTTCCCAAGTAGGGGAGGGTGGCGCGTCCCGGCTCTGAGTTCAGCGTGCGCCGCGCCAGGCGGTCGATGTTGCCGTTGCCCCCCCAGCTGAACACGTAACCGTCATACCCGCCGATTCTCTCGGCGACATAACTCTGCACGTACGAGGCGAACCCTTCGGACAGCCACAAGCACTCCTGGCTCATAGGAACCAGCACGTGAGTCGTTTCGTGGAGGTAGGGCGCGCTTTCCCGCCGCACCCGGTCGGCGGGCAGCATGATCGTTCGCCGGAACGAGCGAGACATTGAAAGGCCTTCGCGCACCACGAACGAGATGGTCGGGCCAGGCTTTACCCCCGGCCCGGTGAGATGCAGGAGGCGCTCGATGTCTTCAATGCCCCGGTCGGCCAGAAAGGCGAACCGGCCCATCTCTTCCGGCGAAAAGGCGCCGGTTTCAAAGAGGACGGTGGCCCGGTTCATGTCATAACGCGCGCGGCTCCCATTAACTTCCTGAGCATCGACTCGATTCGTCGCGAGGGTGAGCAGGAGAGCCAGCCGTGAGGTGGCGCTTCGGGGCAGGGGCATGGCGCCTTGGTTCCTTTCCGTCGAGGGCTGACTACGCGCCTGACCATGGCAGTCTAGCGAAGTCGCTGATCGCGGCCATCACCTCGGCGACGCGGACGGCGTCGAGCTCGCCAAGCGCCGAGCGAATGGTTTGAACGCGGGGTCCATCGGGACGCCACACCGAGTCGCTGGTGGGACCGAAGATGACGATGGTCGGCGCTCCCACCGCGGCCGCAAGGTGGGAGATCCCCGAGTCGTTTCCGATGAAGAGTCTGGCGCTCGCGAGTGTCGCCGACAACACCTCGAGAGAAGGGTGCTCGATGACTTCGAAGCCGGAGGCGCCTCCGGGAAAATGCGCCTCCGCCGGTCCGCGTATCCAGAGGAGGCGATGGCCTTCCACTTGCAGGGTTCGACTCACTCGCACGAATCGTTCGATCGGCCAGCACTTCTGCGGTGAACCGCTCCCGGGGTGAATGAGAGTGGCGCCCGAGACGACCGCGCGACCGAGGTCGGTGATCAGGAGAGGGAGCTTTCCGGTGAATGGCCGGCACGCGGCACTTGCGGCATCAGTCCACTGCTGCGCGATCGGGGCGTCATCTCGTGACGGCCCGGGCGGGATCTGAATGACGGTTTTGGCCGCGGCCTTCGCCGCACGGCAAAGTTCGACGGATTGAGAAATCAGCACGGCCACGTCGAAGCGGCCGTGCTCCTCCGGCCACGTCCCAGCAAAGGCGCCCGCGAAACGAGGACTCTCGGAATCGAACACCCCGTCAATCCAGGGATCGGCCCGCAGGAGGGCGGCATGTCTTTCGGGAGCGAAGAGCGTCGACCGAAGGCCAGCCAGAGACAGGGAGTGCGCCAATCGCCGGGTGAGCAGCACGTCGCCCAAGGCCCCGATGCGGACAACCAGGGCGCGCCGGCGCTCGGCGGCCGCGGAAGGGCGGTCCTGGGGCCGGCGAATAGAAGTCGAGGTCATTAAAGGAAGACTAGATCAGTGGAAAATAAGCATTCAGACGAGACAACTACTATCCCACGAATCGAACTAAGGACTAATGGTCGAACTGCGAGAGAATCCGCGTTCCATGATTCCCAAAACCCGCCTTTTCACCCCCGGCCCCACTCCTCTGTCCCCGGTTGTTCTTCAGGCCATGGGCAAGAACATCCCTCACCATCGGACTGACGAGTTCCGCGGAATCTTTAAGGGCGCGCGCGAAGGGCTCCAGCGCTTCTTAAAGACGTCCCAGGACGTTCTGATTCTCTCCTGCTCGGGCAGCGGCGGCATGGAAGCGGCGCTCGTGAACACGCTCTCCACGGGCGACACCATGCTCGCCCTCGTGGCCGGCAACTTCGGCGAGCGCTGGGCGAACATCGGCAAGGCGCACGGTATGGACGTGCAGATCCTCGAAGCCGAGTGGGGGACGGCGGTCAAGCCCGAGGCGTTGAAGGCGGCGCTCGACGCCCATCCTGAGATCCGGGGGGTCTACGTTCAGCACAACGAGTCGTCGACGGGCGTGAAGCACGACATCAAGGCGATAGCCTCGGTGGTCAAGGACCGGGCCGACGTCCTCCTCGTGGTCGATGCCATCTCCGGCGCCGGGGCCATGCCCCTTCACACCGAAGAGTGGGGCGTCGACGTGGTGGTGGTGGGTTCGCAGAAATCGCTGGCCCTTCCTCCGGGAATGGCGTTCGTCAGCGTCAATGAGAAAGCGTGGCAGAGGATTCAAAGCGCCAAGGCGCCGCGGTTCTATTTCGACCTCCTTCGCGAGCGGAAGAACCAGGTCAACTTCGAGTCCGCGTTCACTCCGCCCATCTCTCTCGTGGTGGCCCTCGATGCCGCCCTCAAGGAGCTCGACAGCGTCGGCGGCGTCGACGCCCTGGTAAAAAACGCGGGCACTCTCGCCGCCATGACCCGCGGCGCTTGCCACGCGCTTGGGCTGCCTCTTCTCGCTCCTGACGACTACGGCGATGCGCTGACCGCGCTCAAGCCCCCCGCGGGAATTGAGGCGGGCAAGATCTCGAAGATCTTGAAGGGCGAGTTCAGGAGCGAGGTGGCCGGTGGTCAGGGCAGGCTCAAGGGTCAGATCCTGCGCGTGGCCCACCTCGGGTACTACGACGTGACCGACATCCTCGGTCTCATCGGCACCCTGGAAATTGCCCTCCATCGCGTCGGCCATAAGTTCACGCCGGGAGCCGGCGTCGCGGCGGCGAACGCCGAGTACCTCAAGAAGGCCTGAGGCCGTCCGACATGACCTACAAACTCCTCATTCTCGAAGGCATCACCGACAAGGGCAAGGCGGTCCTGGACGCCGAGGGCTGGACCCTCGACCAGAAGAAGGCGATGCCCCCCGCCGAACTCGCCCGGATCATTGGCGAGTACGACGCGGTGACGATTCGCAGCGGCACGAAGATTACGGCGGAGGTGGTTGCTTCGGCGAAGAAGCTGCGGGTGATCGGCCGGCCGGGCGTCGGGGTGGACAACGTCGACGTGGAAGCGGCGACCCGCGCGGGCATCTTCGTCATGAACTCGCCTGGCGGCAACCTCGTGTCAACTGCTGAGCTGACCATGGGTCTGATCCTCGCGACCTCGAGGAATCTCGGCGCCGCCGATGCCGCGCTCAAGGCCGGGATATGGGACCGTAAGGCCTTCGCCGGTGGCGCCGAGATTTCCGGCAAGCGGATTGGCATCGTGGGCTTCGGCCGGATCGGTCGCGAAGTCGCAGCCCGATGCCAGGCGTTCGGAATGGAGGTCTGGGCCTTCGACCCTTTCGTATCCACGCACGTGGCCGAGCGGGCTGGCGTCAAAGCCGTCTCCCTGGACGACATGCTCAAGGCGTGTGACTACATCACGCTCCACACCGTGATGACTCCGAGCACGCGGCACATGTTGGGCAAAGACGCCTTGGCGAAGGTCAAGCCGGGCGTCCGGATCATCAATGCGGCGCGGGGAGAGTTGATCGATGAGGATGCCCTCTTCGAGGCGCTCGAGAGCGGTCGCGTCGCAGGCTGTGGCCTTGATGTTCACGCCCAGGAGCCGCCGGTCGACTGGAAGATAGCGAAGCACAAGAAGGTGGTGGCGACCCCGCACATCGGCGCGCAGACCATCGAAGCGCAGGATCGCGTCGGCACCGACATCGCGTATCAGGTCCGCGACTTCCTGAAGGGTGGCGTGATTCAGCAGGCCGTGAACTTCTTCCAGCTCTCCGGCGAGGCCTACGATCAGATCAAGCCGGCGATTGATCTCGGTGAACGTCTCGCGCTGTTCGTGGGCCAGGTGGTTCCGGGCAAGGTGGAGAAGGTCGAAGTGGGCCTCTACGGCGCCTTCAAGGATCTCTCCTCTCAGCCCATCATTCAGGCCACGGTGGCCGGCGCGCTCAAGGCCTCGGACCCTTCGGTCACTTTTGTGAACGCCACGTCTCGGGCCGAGGCTATGGGCGTCGAGGTGGTGCAGGCGGTCTCATCGCCGAACGTGAGCTTCTCGAACCTCATGGGTGTGCGTCTGCGAACGTCGGCGGGCGAACTGGCGGTCGCGGGAACGCTCTTCGGTGAGAATCAGCTTCGGCTGGTCGAGATCGACGGGATTGAAGTGGACGCCGTCCTCCAGGGGCACATCCTCATCATCAAGAATGACGACACTCCCGGCGTGGTCGGCCGGATTGGCACGAAGCTCGGCGAACACGCAATCAACATCGCGCGGATGAACGTCGGCCGGAAGCCCGGCAGTGGCCGGGCCATCATGCTCATCGAGGTCGACGCGAGTGTGCCCGATGGGGTCCTGGGCGCGTTACTGAAGATCGAAGGCGTGCGCGAAGCAAGGGCGATCCGCCTAGAGTAGATCTGGGGACTTCGGCCGTTCCGCCGGCCCTCACCGGGTTTTGAGACCGGCGAAGAGCACTTGCACGCCCAATTCAGCGGGCTGGTCCGAAACCGTCCACACGCCCGATCGGATCTCGATGACACCGGGGCACGCCGCGGCAACCACTCTGAACTCGTAGTCCTTGGTCTCTCGCCCGACCTCCACCGCTCCCACGAGGCGTCCGTCGAACAGGACCGAAGTCAGCATCGGTATGCGCGGGGCGGGGAGCGGCGCTGCCATCCTCAGGGTGAGGGTTGAAGGACCGGCGACCTGGACGCACAAGCGGAGACGCGAGCGGCCGCGCGTCCACCGATAGGTCGGCGCCTTGCTGATCAAGGCCCGGTCCGCTTCCGAGAGGTCAGGGGAGTCGGTCCGGGGAAGGGGCGGCCCGAAGCCGGAGATCAGCCCGAGATCGAAGGATCCCAGTTGGATCCGATCCGACCTCAAGGCCTCGGGCTGGCGCCTCCAGGCGATCGCCTGCAAGCGGGTCTCATCGAGTGTCCACTCGATGGCGGCAGACCTGCTCCAGGCAGCGCGCGCCGCCGCCTCGTGCTCCGGGCCAAGAAGGGTGAGAAGCCCTGGCGCGATCGTAAGCATGGGAACGGGGGCGCGGACTCCAAGGCGTTCGAAAATTTCCGCGGCGCCTTCGAGGCGACCGCCATCGACCAGAAACTGAAAGCGCTCCGTCCAGAACGTGGACCCGTCGACTCCGAGACCGGGTTCCAGGATCGAGGGATTGCGCGCGTCGGCGTTCGCGCGGGCCACCGCCAGGGCGCGGGCTGGATAGGGAGCCAGCGCGAGGACGACGATCAACACGGCGATCGCCCGGCCGATCCCCGCTCGTCCGGTGTTGCCTCTTTCACCGCCCCGCCCGAACCAGCCGGCGAGCCCGACCGCGAACAGGAAAGGTGTGATCTGGTTCCGGTAACGGACTTCGTTGTGAAAGATGATTACCACCATTAAGAGCGAGTAGGCGAGCCAGAGAAGCGCCAGGATGGAAGCGTGGTTCCACCGCTTCCTGAAAAGAAAGAGGGCGAAGCCCGCCCACGCCACGAGATACAGGCTGTCCTCCAGGAGCACCTGCAGAGCCTGCTGGCCGACCGATGCATCGGCCCGCACGGTCAGCCACTGATGCAGGCCCTCGGGCCGGATCAGGTGCCGGAAGTTGAGCCAGATCTTTTCGGGGATCCGATCGGGTCGGCGGGCGAGGTTCTGCCAGGTGATCGCAACCGCGCGCTCGCGCTGCTGAGCGACGGTCTTCTGGGAAACGATGTCGCGCCGCTGGGCCTCCTTGACGCCGGGGCCGACCAGCGCGTTCGCGTACCAAAAATTTTCCCAGGCGAGCGTCTCGATCAGGATCGGCTCGTCGAGAAGGAAATAGTTGCGCGCGGTCCACGGGAGGATGATGAGCATTCCTCCCAGGGCCAGAAGCGCCACGCGCGGCATGCCGCGACGGAGGCCTTCCTTCGCGAGCAGCCAGATGGCGATGACCGCGAAGAACGCCGAAGAGACCGAGCGCGTGAGCGCAGCGAGGCCGTGGGTCAGGCCGGCCCTCAGAGCGTTGGCTCGCGACGGGGAGCGCAGCAGGAGATCGAAGGCGAGCACCAACAGGGGCACGTACAACGCTTCGGTCAATGTGGTCGCGCAGATCTGGATCAGGGGCAGGTGGAGGCCGAACGCGATCCCCGCCCACCGGCCCCGCGCACCGGCGATTCGCGCCCCGATCCGCGCGACCGACACCGCGGCCAGGCTGCCCAGAGCGCACTGAATGAGACGAACCCAGAGGAGGCTCGGGCCCATCAGGCGAAAGATCCCGCAAAGGAAGAGGTAGTACAGGGGCGCCGCCGTCCACCGGTCGTAATGCACCCTCCAGTTGTCGTAGTGCAGGATCACGGCCAGGGCGTCGGGCCGTTCCGCGAGCCAAAGCGCCTTGCTCAGGTATTGGTAAGGGTGGTTGTACTGAAGCGGTTCGCCGAGACCGAAACTCCATGCCGCCCGCAGCGCGAACGCGGCGGCGAAGGTGGCCAGAAGCGTAGGGGCCCCGCCCCGTATCAGCTGATGGCGGAGGGCTCGACCGAGAGTTCTCCCAAGGCCCTCGTGAACCGGATTCTCAGAGGATGTTGCACCGGCGCCGCGGCCCGATGGCTCTGGCGGCCCCTCAATCGACATGGATCGACTCTACCGGCGGACTTCGGGCCGGCAAAATTCGCATGTGCCGTAACCAGTCCATCCTGACAACTATCGCTTGCTGGCCGGCGCTCGGCGACTCCGCCGTCGAATCGCCTGATTCACTCAGGCGATTCGAGCATGAAGAAGACTCGCCGAGTGCGGGCCAGGGGGTTCCAAGGGGGGCCGGGTCCGTGTCTGGCCCCCCTTGGTCTCAAGGAAACCGCCTAGCGCTTGGGCGTGCCGAGTTCACCGAGCTTCGCCGCCATGTCTTCAGCGGATGTGGCGGGCTTCACCGCCTTGTCGATGTGGGTGATCTTGCCGTCCGCGCCGATGTAGAACGTCCACCGGCTTGCGAACCCCCGGGGGCTCAGGACACCGTAGGCCGCGGCCACTTCCTTGGTCGGATCGGAGAGCAGCGGGAAGTCGGCCTTGTGCTCGGCGCCGAACTTCGTGTTCTCCTCGACCGGGTCGACGCTGGCCATGAAGTAAGCGGCCTTGTAGGCCTTGACGAGGTCGCCGTGCTCGGCCAGAGATTTGCACTCGATGGTGCATCCGCTGGTGAACGCTTTCGGGAACCAGGCCACAACCACGGCACTCTTGCCTTTGTAATCGGCGAGGCTATACGTCTTGCCGTCGGACGCCTGAAGCTTGAATGAGGGCGCGGTATCGCCGACCTTCAATTCGACGGGATCCTGAGCGAGCGCTGTGGCGGCCACGACGGAAAGAACCAGAGTGGATGCAATGGATCGGGTGTTCATAGGTATCTCCAAAAGGGAGGCGAGCATAGTGGGGGGTTGTTGCTGGGCGCAAGGGTCCCGTCCGCCCTCTCGCTCGGGTAAAATCGCTTCCCCCACAGTAAACGCCCGCGAAAGCCGCGGGGCCAGCTTCTTCCGGCCCCCCCCACGAAGGAACGAAGGCAGACATGTCGACCGGCTCCAAGATCACCATTTCGAACGGCGTTTTGAACGTCCCCGACGATCCGATCATTCCCTTCGTCGAGGGCGACGGCACCGGACGCGACATCTGGCGCGCCTCCGTTCGCGTGTTCGACGCCGCGGTGGCGAAGTGCTACGGCGGCAAGCGCAAGATCGTGTGGCACGAGGTCCTGGCCGGAGAGAAGGCGTTCAACGCCACCAAGGAATGGATGCCGTCCGCAACCCTCACCGACTTCCGCCAGTACCTTGTCGGAATCAAGGGTCCTCTCACGACTCCAGTCGGCGGCGGCATTCGATCGCTCAACGTCGCGCTTCGGCAGGAACTCGATCTCTACACCTGCCTTCGCCCCGTGCGCTACTTCGAGGGCGTTCCCACCCCGGTGAAGAAGCCGCAGGATGTCGACATGGTGATCTTCCGCGAGAACACCGAAGACATCTACGCGGGCATCGAATGGGCCGAGGGAACCGCGGAAGCGAAGAAAGTCGTGACCTGGCTTCAGACCGAGATGAAGGTGAAGATCCGCTTCCCGGAGTCGTCGGGTGTCGGCATCAAGGTCATCTCCCGCGAGGGGACCGAGCGCCTCATGCGCGCCGCCATCAAGTACGCGATTCAGTTCAAGCGGAAGAGCGTCACCATCGTCCACAAGGGCAACATCATGAAGTTCACCGAGGGCGCCTTTCGTGACTGGGCCTATGCGGTCGCGGCCCGCGAGTTCCGGGCCGAGGTGGTCACCGAGCGCGAGTCGTGGATTCTTGGCAACGTTGAGAAGACGCCGGGGCTGTCTGCGGAAGCCAACGCCCGGATGATCGAACCCGGGTACGTCATGATGGTCGCCGCCCAGCAGACCGAGCTGATGAAGGAAGTCGAGACCGCTCTGGCTCTTCAGCCGACCCACGGCCACGGCCAGTGGAAGTCGAAGATCCTGGTCAGGGACTCGATCGCCGACATCACGCTCCAGCAGGTCCTCACCCGTCCGAAGGAGTTCGAGGTCATCGCTACCCCGAACCTGAACGGCGATTACCTCTCCGACGCGCTCGCCGCTCAAGTGGGCGGCATCGGCATCGCGCCCGGCGGCAATATCAACTACGAGACCGGCCATGCGATCTTCGAAGCGACCCACGGCACCGCTCCCAAGTACGCCGACCTCGACAAGGTGAACCCGGGCTCAATGATTCTTTCGGGTTGCATGATGTTTCGCTATCTGGGCTGGGGGGAGGCGGCGGCCGCGATCGAAGCGGGCATTGAAAAGTCGATCGACCAGAAGCGCGTGACTTACGACTTCGCGCGCATGATGGAGAACCCGACCGAAGTGAAGTGCTCGGGTTTCGCCGACGCCATCATCAGCAATCTCTGATGCGGTGGCCGCAGATGCCGCACCAACCGCCGCTGAAGGCCCCCCGACAAACGAGCGTAAGCGGCCAACCTACGCTAGTTCATCCCCTACCGAAAGAGATCAAACCGTCATGAGCAAGACTCCACTACGCGTCGCGGTTACCGGAGCGGCCGGCCAGATCGGCTACAGCCTTCTCTTCCGCATCGCCGCGGGCGACCTGCTGGGCAAGGATCAGCCCGTGGTCCTGCAACTCCTCGAGGTGACGCCGGCCCTTGCCTCGCTCAAGGGCGTGGCCATGGAACTCGACGACTGCGCGTTTCCGCTTCTCGCGGGAATCGTCCAGACCGACGATCCCCATGTCGCGTTCAAGGACGCGGACATCGCCCTCCTGGTGGGCGCGCGGCCTCGCAGCAAGGGCATGGAACGGGGCGATCTCCTTGCCGCCAACGCTGCCATCTTCACCGTTCAGGGCAAGGCTCTGGACGCGGTCGCCAGGCGGTCGGTCAAGGTCCTCGTTGTGGGGAATCCCGCGAACACGAACGCCTACATTGCGATGAAGTCGGCGCCCGGTCTTTCGCCATCGTGCTTCACCGCCATGCTGCGCCTCGATCACAACCGCGCGCTTTCACAGCTCGCCGCCAAAACGGGCAAGCCCGTCGCCTCCATCAAGAAAATGATTGTGTGGGGCAATCACTCGGCCACCCAGTATCCCGACTACCGCTATGCCACGATCGATGACGTCTCGGTCAAGGAAAGCATCGGCGACGAGGGCTGGAACAAGAACACCTTCATCCCCACGGTGGCGAAGCGCGGCGCGGCGATTATCGAGGCGCGTGGTCTGTCGTCAGCGGCCTCGGCGGCGAATGCCGCGATCGACCATGTTCACGACTGGGTGCTCGGCTCGCACGGCGAGTGGGTGACCATGGGCGTGCCGTCGGATGGCAGCTATGAGATTCCTCCCGGCACGGTCTACGGTTTCCCCTGCGCGACCAAAGACGGGAAGATCGCGATCGTCACCGGCCTCGACATCGACGCGTTCTCCCGCGAGCGGATGACGGCCACCCTGAACGAGCTGAACGAAGAGCGCGAAGGCGTCAAGCATCTGTTGGTGTAGACAACCGTCATTGCCAAGGCCAGATCGTTCTGAGATGGCCTGAAGCAATCTCTCAGCGCCGGAAGATTCCTTCAGCGATCCCGGCCTGCCGGCACTCGAACGAGTTCGTACGCTCGGCCTTCGCCTTCCACACGCGCGAGGCGAATCCGCCGGCCGAACGCGGCGATGGCATTCTCCTTCTCCGCCCAGCGGTCTGGTTGGTACATGTCGGTGTGGACAACGATGTAGTTCACGCCCATGCGCTCCAGTTCCGCGAGGCCCCGCTCCGTCGGGAACTCGTGCAGTTCAGCGTAGAGCTTCATATGGAACGGCGGGACGAGACTGCTGTAGCCGTTCACCATCGGCTGCCAGTGCGCCGCTCCGTGGATCATGAACTCGGAGTGGACGCGGGCCTGACGCACGGAGTTGTCTGGAAGGGGGATCGGCAGTTCGACCAGGCGGAAGGGCTTCGGCTGGGCCGCGAGCCAGGCGTCGATGGGCGGTGTCACGATCGGATCGTGCGGGGACTCCCAGGCCAGAGGGATGCACTCGATCGTGGCGAGGAGAATCAGCGTCCAGACGACCAGGGGGCGACGAATGCGATCGAGGCCCAAGGCCGCAAGGGTCGAGAGAGCGGTGAGCGTGAGAAGGAAGAAACGGGACGGCACCCGAATCAGGTCGAACCCTGGGACGATCGCGTAGCCCAGCCGATACAGGCCGAATGAGGGGCCGAGGGCGAGCCAGAACGTGAGGATGGCGAGTATGGCCATGCTGACCGTCGCTATCGTGCGAGCCTCGCGATGTCGAACGAGGCCGAAGCAACCGAGAAAGGCAAGCCCCAGGAACACGAAACCGGGGAAGAGGGCCGCGTTCGCCGACTCGAGGCTCGGCCGGAGCAAGTCGATACTCGAGGTGATGAAGGACTGAGCGCGCGTGGGGGACAGCAGCCAGCTGCCCATGGAGGGCGCGTAGCCCTCGGCGTCCTCGATGAGACGGGAAAGGCCGACCCGTCCCCGGACCTGGTAGTACGGAATCACGAACGGAACATTGACGAAGAGAAGCAGGAGGCCGGCGACGCCGCAGTGGCGGATCGCCTTCGCGGGTTTCAGTTTCCGGCCGATCAGCGCGCCTACCAAGAGGAGCGCCAAAGCCAGAGCCAGAAACAGTCCGCCGTGGCCGCTCGTCATCGCCTGAAGCGTGAACAGCGCCAGTGTCGCGAGCAGATCCCGACGCTTGCCATAGCACAGGTACCTGATCGCGAAGGCCAGCGCCCACGGCACGAAATGCAGCGTCGCGAGATGGGCCTGGGTGAGCCGCGTGAGTCTCGGGCCGGCGAAACCGCCCACGATGCCCGCGAGGAGAGCGCCCTTCGCCGAGGCCCCGCATTCCCGGGCCAGTCGGTCGGATCCAAGGGCGGTGAGGAATGTCGCCAGGAGCAGGACGAGGTTGAGCATGAGATCGAGATTCGTCGTGAACAGCGACAGAGGAAGCGCGAGCAACGCGGCGCCGATCAGATGTTCCGAGTACGCGAGCGACTCCTTCTCCGGGAAAAAGATGTTCGCGTCGAAGATCCCGAGCGGATTTGTCTTCAGCGCATGGAGGTCCCAGCCAAGGGTCCAGAGATAGAGGCGGGTGTCGGGACCCTGTGCGAAGCTCCTGGCCCCTGGATCCAGACTGACCGGCGCGGTGAACGCGACAAGGAGAAGGACGTAGACGGCGACGCGAACGCGCCCGGCGGGCCCGGAGGCCGCGGCGCTAGTCGCCGGAAACGACGCGCTCCGGTCGCTTTCCAAGGGTCGCTTTCACGAAGTCGCGGTTCAAAAGCGCGATGTTCTCAAGCGAAATCCCTTTCGGGCACGCCGCCTCGCACTCGCCGTGGTTGGAGCAGGCCCCAAACCGCTCGGCGTCCATGGCCGCGACCATCTGGCGCACGCGCGCCATTCGTTCGGGCTGCCCTTGGGGAAGCAGGGCCAGGTGAGCGACTTTGGCGGCGGTGAAAAGCATGGCCGACGCATTGGGACAGGCGGCGACGCACGCACCGCAGCCGATGCAGGCCGCTGCGTCGAAGGCCCGGTCGGCGTTTTCCTTGGCTATGGGAATTGCGTTGCCATCGGGGGCGTTGCCGGTGGAGACAGAGACGAAGCCTCCGGCCTGAATGATTCGGTCGAAGGCGCTACGGTCGACCACAAGATCCTTGATCACCGGGAAAGCCTTGGCGCGCCAGGGCTCGATGGTGATCTCATCCCCGTCCTTGAACTGTCGCATGTGGAGCTGGCAGGCCGTGGTGTTCTTCTGGGGACCATGCGGCCGGCCGTTGATCACCATGCTGCACGCGCCGCAGATCCCCTCGCGGCAGTCGTGGTCGAACGCGATCGGGTCTTCGCCCTTGGCGATGAGCCGCTCGTTGACCACGTCCAGCATCTCGAGGAACGACATGTCGGGGCTGATCTCGTTGGCGGCGTAGGTCACGAACCGGCCCTCGGCCTGGGCGTTCTTCTGCCGCCATACGTGCAGGGTGATGTTCATCGAGGGGCTCACTTGTAGCTCCGTTGGGAGAGGTGGACGTTCTCGAAGTCGAG
>JANLWV010000275.1:0-1863 GCA_031364765.1 Vicinamibacteria bacterium | reverse complement strand
CGACGATGAACCGGTTGTGCATCGAAGCGCCCACCAGGTCGAGGCCGGTGACGATGAGCGGATCGAGGTTGAAGTTGAAAGGATCCCGGACGGGCGGGGCGAAGAGGACGGCGCCCGTGGGCCCGGTCTGATGATGGTTGTACATGATCTGCGGAATCCACTCGATCGAGAGTTGCCGCGCCATATTCCGGGACTCAGGCTGGTTCAACGCATAGAAGTCGCGGTTGTTGTCGTGCCCGACGTACTTCTGATAGAGGCGCGGGATGTCCCCGCTGTTGCGCTTCTTCTCGTCCGGCTCCTTCATGTACCAGTTCGAGACCAGCTCCATGCCGTCCGGATTGGCATGGACGGCGAGGATGATGAGGTCGTTGAGAAAGCGCATGGTCTCTTCGTCGGTGCGGCTCACCAGCTGATAAACGGTCTCGGCCAGTTGGGAGGCGCCCAGGACTTCGGTTGCGTGCAATCCGCCGTCGATCCAGACCACGGCTTTGCCTTCCTTGGAAAACGCACGCGCCTGGGCCTCGGTGAGACCTTCAGCCCGGGCCAGCTTCTGGGAAATGTCCTTGTATTTCGCGAGCAGCTTGTGGTTCGCGGGGCTCGTGATGATGGCCATGAGCTGATCGCGGCCTTCGGCGGTCTTGCCGATGACTTCGAGCTTCATGCGATCGGACTCGGCGTCGAGTTTCCTCATGTAGGCCGTGAACTGCGTGTAGTTCGCCAGCCGATAGTCGTCGCCGATGGTGAAGCCGTAGGCTTCTTTCGTCGTGGTGATCTTGCCCTGAGCGGGCGCCAGCGTGGCCGCAGCCAGAAGGCCCAGGCTCAGCAGGGGAAGGCGTAGATATCTCATCAGTTGTCCTCGGAAAAAGGGGAGCCCGCCCGGGACCCGGAAGTTTGTTGGGGGAATCTTAGCCGGTTGCCGATTAGTTGGTCTTCTGTCCCCGCGCCCTCAACTTGGCGTCAATGAAGTCCGGATGGGCGACGTGCAAGAGTCCCGCGATCTTGCGAACCATGTGCTCTTCACTCGCGTCCTTTTTGCCGTCCGCGAACGCCACAAGCCAAAGCAGTTCCACCACGCGCTTCCCCTGTTCGAGCGTGTAGTCGAACCTGACGAATGCTTGCTGCCTTCAATGATGATGGTCAACGTGCCGGTCAAACCCACGAGCTGTCCGGTACCCGAGTCCGGAACCGCTTTGATCGACATGTTGAAGTCGCTGCTCTGTCTCATCGTCGCTTGATGGATGAACACTGCCGGCAGGTGCGCCGCTGGTGGCCCACGCTATGAACGAACCCCAGGCGGGTAGGCGCTCGCTCTGGGCTCGGGCGAAGTCTTGAGCGCGCCGCCATATGATCGGGCCCTCGAATTGACGACTTCTTTAAGGAGACTTCATGCTGTCCTTTGCCCTTCTTGCTCTGCTCGCCGGCCTGCCCGAACTGTCGCCCGGCACCACCTACGATCCAGCCATTCCCACCATCAAGAAAGTCCTTGGCTACGATCACGGTGAAGAGATCACGACGGGCGAGGGTTTCGTCACGTACCTCAAAGCGCTCGAAGCGGCGTCAGGCGGCCGCGCGAAGGTCATCGAGTACGCACGCAGCTGGGAGGGCCGGCCGCTGGTGGTGATGATCGTGGGGACCGCTCAGCGGATCACGACGATCGACTCCATCAAGGCCGACATGAAGAAGCTGGCCGACCCACGCGGTCTCTCCGCGTCCGACCTCGAGGCCATCACTAACCGCGCACCTGTGATCACGGGGCTCATTCACGGCGTGCACGTTAACGAGATCTCGTCGGGCGATGCCGCGTTGGCCGAGGCCTATCATCTGCTCGCGGCAAACAACGACCCGGGGGCGGTCACCATCATG
>JANLWV010000265.1:0-1640 GCA_031364765.1 Vicinamibacteria bacterium | reverse complement strand
TTCCGGGCAGCGCGGTCTCCGAGGCGGTGGCGTTTCAGTCCCAGCTTCCGCGATCGTTCATGGGCCCCGAGCCCGTGCTGGTCGCGACCAACCTGACCACGTTCAACCTGAAGGTCGGGACGAACTGGAGAACCGAGGCCGAGACCGCGCTCCGCGGAATGTACGGCTCTCGTCAGGACGCGATCGGAAAAGTGGGCCGGGAGACGTTCGAGGCCATCGACACGATCGTCCGGTCGCCGGTGCTCACCGTGCCGCCCGGGAACGGAGCCGTTTATCCCAACGCGAGCATCGGGACGTCCCTTCGCCAGGCCGCCGCGATCATCAAGGCAGGCATCGGAACCAGGACGATCTTCGTGAGCGTGGGGGGCGCGTTCGACACCCACTCCGGCCAGATCGCCGCTCATGCGATCGAGCTTCCCCGCATCGGCGACTCGCTCGCGGCCTTCGCTCAGGATCTGGGCGGGTTGATGGATGATGTCGTGGTGATGATGGTTTCGGAATTCGGCCGAACCGCGTTTGTGAACGGCTCCGCTGGAACGGACCACGGCTCGGCGAAGGCGGTCTTCGTCCTGGGTGGGGCGGTGCGGGGAGGTCGCATCCTCGGTCGCTGGCCGGGTTTGGCGAACTCGCAGCTTTATCAGACGCGCGATCTGGCTTCGACCACCGACTTCCGGGACGTCTACGCCGAGGTGGCCCGAAAGCACCTTGGCCTCACCGACATGGCCACCCTGTTCCCGGGATACAGCCCGGGCGCGGACGTCGGCCTGCTTCCGTAGACCGCACGGACTATTTCGCGCGCCCTGCTGTCTTCGGTTCGGATCGTCTCGCGAACCACCTGACTCCGATCAACGATAAGGATCTCTCCACCATGAAGATGAAGGGCAATCTCACGTCGTCTGCGACCGCGATGGCACTTGGAGTGCTTCTCCTTGGCGCGATTCCGACTCAGGCGCAGGACAAGAAGATCGGCCTCTACGCCGGCTACGCGTTCTTCAAGACAGACGACGGCAATCTGCACGGCCTGCGCCTTTCACCCGAGTATCGGCTCAATGGTTTCGCGTCCGTGGTCGGCGACTTCTCGGTGGAGAAGGGCACGATCTCGTCGAGCGACGCCACGCTGACCACCTACCTCGGCGGTCTGCGCCTGAAGCGCGGGGTCGGTTCCGTGAGCCTCTTTGCTCATGCGCTGGCTGGAGGCGTTCGGACTTCCGCCTCGATCAAACCGTTCCAGGGCGTTTCAATCTCGGTGGCCGACACCGGACTGGGCCTCGACGGCGGCGGAGGCGTGGAGTTCAAGTTCAGGGGTTCGCTGAGGATGAGGATCGGGGCGGACTACCTGAGGCGAAAAGTCGACGCCGGCGGCGGAAAGACGACGAACGAGAACGACATCCGCGCCACCGTCGGCTTGGTTTTCTAGAACCAAGCTGTCCAGGCTCCGCGCGGCAGCCACGCAATTGTGGCCTAGCTGCGGGCCGAGGGGTTCCAGCCACAGGAATGCAGCGGGTCCCGTGGGTGAGGCGGGCATGCCCATCCTGCGGGATTTCTGGCGCGAGTCGCACAGGTCCGTTGGTAAAACTGCGACAGACTAAGCGACGAGCAGAGTAGCGATTCCGAAGTCCCGTCGTTCAGCCCGAGGTGTG
>JANLWV010000213.1:0-4949 GCA_031364765.1 Vicinamibacteria bacterium | reverse complement strand
CGGGACCGAACTCAGACGGGAGTCCGGTGGTCTCCGCGACTCCGGAGCCGTTGGGCCCGCGGAATCGGGACCAGTCGGCAGAGTCGGCGGCGGCGAGAAGAGCGATGAGGGTCAGGAAGAGCATGGTTGAGCGAAAGACTACCGCCGAATGGCGTTCCTCGAAGGGTTAGGGCTTCGCCGGGTCCGAAGCCGACTCTCCCGCTTCCTCCATCATGGAGAGCTGCCAGACGTCGCGGCTGTTGAGACTGAGGATGGGCCTCATGGCGAGGAGCCCGGTGCGCCCGATCTGGCCCTGCAGATAGTGCAGCTCCTTGAGGTTCGCGCGCACGTCGTCGCCCACGGGCATCTCGATGCCCGCCTCGCGGGCCATCAGGATGCCCTTGGCCCGGACCTTCAACTCCAGCTGAATCTGCAGCAGGCACAGCATGTCAGCGAGGACGGTTCCCTCGAACCGGCTCTTCAGGGACTCGAGATAGGCGCCGGTTCTCGTGTGGGCGACAGCACCCGCACGGATCTCCTGAAGCATCTGGAGTTCGCCGTCGAACTCGCCCGAGATCCAGGCGCGTGTGGCTTTCTCGCTGCGGTCGAAGACAAAAAGAAGCAGCAGCGGCAGGGTGACCAGCAGGGCCAGGGCGGAAACGATGGGCGGCAGGACGAAGTGGTTGAAGAGAGAGTGAACCGAGATCGCGACGGCGAGGCCGGGCAGGAACGCCATCAGGCCCGGGCGCCGGTCGTGAAGATTCTTGGCGAGCACGGCGACGGTGGCCGTCGTCGCTCCGTGGAGAATCGCCGTGCCGCTGCCGCGCGCGAACCACAGCGACAGCCCGGCCGAGGAAAGATGCTCGAGATAGTCCGCGTTCTCGACGAGCGCGAAGCCAGCTCCCACGGCGAATCCCAGGATGGCGGCGTCCACGAGAAAGCCCACGCGCTGACGGCGGATCAGGAAGAAGACCCAGGCCGCCTTCAGGAGTTCCTCCACAAAGGGAGCCACGTAGCGGGAGAACACCGAAAGCTCCAGGTCCAGCCGGTCGAGCAGCGCGCCATTCACGGTCGCGGCCACGAACGCGGCGATGGCGCCCGCTGCGATGGCCTGCAGGACGGCGCGCAGACGCACGAGCTTGAAGCTGTCGAGCAGGATCAAGGATCCCAGGAACAGGAGGACCGGGAGAAGGGCGACAGCAACGCGCATCGCGGTGGTAAAAACTATCTCAGCACTTTGAGCGATACCATCGTCTCGTAACGCGCTTTGCGCCCCTGCTCGGAGGCCACCGCCTGCCCGAAGGACAGCGTGAGATCGAGGGCGGAAAGCGTCGTGATGGAGAGATCGAACTGCGCGCCGGTGTTCCAGGTGGTCCGCCGGGTTGACCCGCGATCCGGGTCGGAAACCGCCACCGAGGCAAACAGCGCGGGGCGGATCCAGCTGGCGTAGAAGCCCGCGGTTCCGGCATGGGCGAAGCGAAGCGGGGGCAGATTCAATTCGGCCATGGTGCGGGCGAAGCTGCGTCCGGCGAGCGCGTTGAGCTCGACGCCCGGAAATGCGTACCACTTGCGGTATCTCTTCTCGTCGCCGCGGTCGACCCAGTTGTTTCCGAATCCTCCGAGGTAGTAGGCGGCGAGCGGGTTGGTTTCGTCACCCCAGGCGTAGCCTGCGGCCGAGCGGAGAAAGATCGAGGCATGGCCCAGCGGAAGAGGCTGCCCGACATCGAAGGTTCCCAAAAGCTTCGGAAAGTTCCGGCCGGACGCGTGATCCACCGAGGCGGTGACGTCCCAGCGCACACCTTTCTCGGAGTCGACCTTTCCGAGCGAGCCGCGCAGATTGCTGTACGAAAGCCGGGCGCTGAGCGAAGCGATCGAGGTCGACGTCGAGGCCACGTTCTGGAAACCGGGCAGGGTGTCCAGCTTTCCGAAGAGGTCGGCGTCCACCGCGATGGACATTTCACGGGGTTCGTCCCAGATCAGCGAACGTTTGTGGGTGAGGCCAGCCGCGTAGCCTTTCCGGCTCGTCTTCGTCGGGCCCACGAGGTCGTAGAAATCCGCGCCGTTCCACTTGAAACGCGCGGTCCAGTCGTAACGCTGGAACTGAAAACCGACATGAAGTCGTTCCGACGAAGGCAGGTCGTGGTCCGGTGTGTAGGACGCTGCGAGTGTGGCGCGGTTCAGGTTGGCCGGATCGGAAAACGTGAACGACCAGCCGGGACCGGCAAAGTCACGGTAGCCCTGGACCACCGGGTAGGCGGACTCGAGTCGCAGGCTTGCGAACGACCGGTAGGGACCTTCGCTCCCCTTCTTCGGTTCATAGGGAAGGGAGGCGGGCGAGCCGACGTTCCAGTCCTTCAGAACCGGATGTTTCTCGATGAGTTGCTGGCCCAGGAACGTGATGGGGTTCACGTCCTCGAGCACCTTCGGCAGGATCCGGGCGGGCACGAAGCCCTCACCGGTGAACCGAAAGACGATCATCTCGTCGTCGCTCACGGGAATCGGCCGGAAGAAGCCGGTCTCAGCGTTGCTCATGGCATCGACCTTTCCGCCTTTGATCTCCAGACGGAAGATGTTCGACGCCCCGGTGTAGTACGTGCTGCCATAGATGAAGCGGCCGTCGGGGGAGAACACGAAGTTCGAAGGAATGGCCGTGCCGAAATCGTGCTGTGCGATCGGCGTCACATCTCCCTTGAGGAGCGTCTCCGTCTTGAAGACCTGGACGGAATGACGCCCCGTCACCTCGCCGACCGAAGCGGACACCAGCGTTCCGTCGGACGATACGTCGAGGTCGTAGACCTCCGGGCCGTAGGGCCACGACTTGACCTGAATCCATTCCGTCCACGGATGGGGGATGCGGACGATGGTGCAGATGCCATTCAGATGACGGATGCCCCAAAGGGAACGGTCCGCCGCGTTGAAGGCCAGATCGCCGATCCGCGCGTCCTTCAGGAGAACCCGGGTTTTCTTCGTCGCCGGATCGAGGGCCACGATGTCGCGGTACGCGTTGTTGTCCGTGGTGTAGAAGACGGTCTTGGAGCCCGGGTCATAGGCGAGGGAGGTCACGGTGTACAGGACCGGGCCCTTGATATCGACCAGCCTTTCGACGGAGCCGTCCTCGAGCGAGATTGATCCCACGTGGGCGACCACACCCGGGTAGTTGAAGGCGGCGTAGAGCCTTCGGGACTCCGGATCGAGCCAGGCGCGGGAGACCGATCCGAGGGCGCGCTTCGAGATGTCGGTGTAGGGCGTCGTCGGATAACCTCGGATGGCCTCGAGGTTGGTCTTTTGGAAGCCCCGCTCCCATAGGACCCAGTCGTGCCAGGCGCCGTCCAGGGGTCTACCGAAAACGTGGTGGAACTGCGAAGCGTAGTAGGCCTTGCTGCCATCCCTGCGGGACACCCACTCGACCACCTTCGCGGGCGAATACTGGTAGGCGAGCCAGGTGATGAAACGCGTGCCGTACAGATACGCGTTCGCGGAAAGCTGAAAGTCGATCTTCGTGCCTTCGGAAACGAGTCCCAGCGGATCGTAGAAGCGGCTCCCGTCTTTCACCATGGCCCGGAAAACCATCTCGTCGTAGGCCCCCTGGGCACGGCCGATGCCGCCGGCCATCCAGGTCTCGAAAAACACTGCGCTGCCCTCCAGGTACCAGCGGGGCACCGCGACTCGCGGGGAGGTGAGGAGAAAGTAGATGATGCTTTCCGGGTGTTCCGCCACTGGAACCACCTTCCCTAGAAACGCCTTCCGGAAGAAACGCTCGCTGCCCCCGGGACGATCCATGGTCGCCACGTGGGTCAACTCGTGGTTCATGTAGGTGTTCATCCGCTCGTTCGAAGAGAAGGTCTCGAACGCGTAACTCAAGGGAGCCATCTGAAAGGTCATCCCGTTTCTCGGCACGGTTCCCGCACTGGCGTTTCCGCTGTCCGAGAAATCGACGAGGAGGAGGTTCACCTTCTCCTTCGGATCGAAGTCGAAGAGACGGCGCTGGAAGTTCAAAGAGTTGAGAAAGGTGCGGCCGAGGTAGGGGATGACAAACGACTCGGCGCCGCCGGGGTAGACGATCCGCAAACGGTCGGTCTCGACCGTCTGCAACTGGGCCCAAGCGGGCGTCGTGGCCAGAAAGAGTCCGAGAGCCGCGGTGATCCGGACCTGGCGTTCCATGGTTACTCTCATGACGAAAAAAGCCCGCCCCGCTTGAGGGGCGAGCCTTTCCCCGAAGACCCAGAGCGGCGTTGGGTGACTACTGCTGGCGCGCCTCGGCTCGGGCCAAAGCCTCCTGGAAAGCGGGACGCGCCAGAGCCTCCGCGAAGGCGGGTCGGGCGAGCGCCTCCCTTGCGGCCGGACGGGCCAAAGCTTCGATCACCCCTGGACGCGCGAGGGCTTCCAGCACCGCCGGACGCGCCAGGGCTTCCAGCACGGCCGGACGCGCGAGGGCTTCGATCACGCCTGCTTTCGCCAGGGACTCCAACACCGCGGGGCGAGCCAGCGCTTCGATCACGCCTGGCTTCGCGAGCGATTCGATCACCGCCGGCCGGGCCAAGGCCTCTATCACCGCCGGGCGGGCCAAGGCCTCTATCACTGCGGGCCGCGCCAGCGCATCCATGACGCCAGCGCGGGCCAGAGACTCCAGCACGCCCGGCCGGGCCAGCGCTTCCATCAGCGCGGGCTTCGCGAGCGCCGCCATGACGGCGGGCCTCGCGAGGGCTTCGATCACACCAGGCTTCGCCAGGGCTTCCTTGACTCCAGCGCGAGCGAGCGCCTCCTGGAAGTTGGCCTTCGCCAAGGACTCCCTCACCTCAGGACGAGCCAGCGCTTCAATCACGCCTGCTTTCGCCAGGGACTCCACCACCGCGGGACGAGCCAGCGCTTCGATCACGCCTGCTGTCGCCAGGGACTCCACCACCGCGGGACGAGCCAGCGCTTCGATCACACCTGCTAGCGCCAGGGACTCCAACACCGCGGGGCGAGCC